>JAJRVA010000243.1 GCA_024277485.1 Deltaproteobacteria bacterium
AGCTGTTAGGCGGAAAACGGCATCTCTACCCCAGGGTGAAGCGCACCATTGCAGACATGATTGCTGGCGGACCGCCGCGAGTTGACAAACCTTTTTGTGAACGATAGTTTCTGCCCATGAAAGACTCTGTACAACAGGCTGTCGCGTCCGTGCTGAATGGCGGTGAGATTGACCGGAAAACGGCACTCCGTCTTGCGGACCACCCGGCGGAAGAGGAACTCTGGGATGGTGCGGACCGGATCAGGCACCACTTTCACGGCTCCCGTTTTTCCCTGTGTTCCATTATCAATGCCAGAAGCGGCAGGTGTTCCGAGGATTGCCGCTTCTGCGCCCAGTCGGCCCGGCACCGGTGTGATATTGACGAATATGAGGTCATAGACCAGGACACGGCCCTGGCAATCGCTGCAGACAATGACCGGTTCGGTGTGCACCGGCTGTCTCTGGTTACCAGCGGCCGGAGCGTTGACCATGCCCTGCTTGACGAGCTGGATTCCCTCTATCGGAACATGAAAGAAACAACGCTCCTGAAATTCTGCGGCTCCATGGGCTTACTCACCAGGGAAAAGGCGGAAAAACTGAGCCGTATGGGCGTGATCCGCTATCACTGCAACCTTGAGGCAGGCAGGAGTTTTTTCCCCCGGGTCTGTACCACCCATACCTGGGAGGAAAAGGTGGAAACCCTGAACCTGGCCCGGCAGGCCGGCATGTCGCTCTGTTCGGGCGGCATTATCGGCATGGGTGAAACCATGGCGGACCGCATTGATCTTGCCCTGGAGCTGCGGGCCATCGGGGTTGACTCTATTCCCGTCAACATCCTGACACCCATACCCGGAACCCCGCTTGGTGAACGCGACCCGCTGCCGGTGCACGAGGTCCTGACCACCATTGCCCTGTTCCGGTTCATCAACCCGGGGGTGATTATCCGCATTGCCGGTGGCAGGCAGCAGTTGGGGAAGGACCAGTACCGGTGCTTTGCTGCCGGAGCAAACGGCGCCATGGTGGGGAACTATCTCACCACCTGCGGCAGTTCCGTTGCAGAAGATCTCCGCAATTTTACAGCCATGGGTTTTTCCTTTGCGTGATTTTGACCGCCTGCATATCTGGCACCCCTACACCTCCATAACCGATCCGCTGCCTGTCTATCCTGTCAGCTCGGCTTCCGGTGTCCGCATCCGCCTGCAGGACGGCCGGGAGATGATCGACGGTATGTCGTCCTGGTGGGCGGCGATCCACGGCTACACTCATCCGGTGTTGAACAGGGCCGTGCGGGAGCAGGCTGAAAAAATGGCCCATGTCATGTTCGGCGGCCTGACCCATGCACCGGCGGTTGAGCTTGCCGGCCTGCTCCTGGACATCGTGCCCGCTGGGTTGACAAAAATCTTTTTTGCCGACTCCGGCTCCGTGTCCGTGGAAGTGGCCCTGAAGATGGCCCTGCAGTACCAGCATGCCAGCTGCAGGCCGGAAAAACATCGTCTGCTTACCATCAGGGGCGGCTACCATGGCGATACCTTTCATGCCATGTCGGTGTGCGACCCGGTAACCGGCATGCACCATATCTTTTCTCACGCGCTGCCCCGGCAGATTTTTGCACCCCGGCCCGAGTGCCGATTCGGTGCCGAGTGGGATAAACAGGATATTGCTGCAACGGCCCGGCTCATGGAAGAACACCAGGGTGAACTGGCAGCGGTTATTGTGGAGCCCGTTGTCCAGGGGGCAGGCGGTATGCGTTTCTATCATCCGGAATATCTCCGCAGCTTGCGAGCCCTGTGCGACAGGTATGATATCCTGCTTATCTTTGACGAAATAGCCACCGGCTTCGGCAGAAGCGGCCGCCTTTTTGCCGCCGAGCACGCCGGGGTTTCCCCGGATATCATGTGCCTGGGCAAGGCGCTGACCGGCGGCTACCTGACCCTGGCCGCCACCCTGGCTACGGACCGGGTGGCGGAAACCATCTGCACCGGCGACCCCGGGGTGTTCATGCACGGGCCGACCTTCATGGCCAACCCGCTGGCCTGCGCGGTTGCTGTGGCCAGCATCCGGCTCTTGCTTGATTCTCCCTGGGAAAAGCGTATTCAGTCAATAGAGAGACAGCTCAGGGATGGGCTTTGCCCTGCAGCCGGAATTCCGGGAGTAAAGGATGTCCGCGTCCTGGGTGCAATCGGTGTCATTGAGATGGACGAACCTGTCAATGTTGCGGAACTGCAGAGGTTTTATGTTGAGCAGGGGGTCTGGATCAGGCCCTTTGCAAACCTCATCTATATCATGCCGCCCTATATCATTGATCCCGGGGACCTGAGCAAACTGACCAGGGCCATGATTGACTCTGCGCAGCGCAATTGTCGTTGATTTCCAGCTATGCCCGTTATGTGGAGATCATGAACCAGGGCACGGAACTTCCCGGCTAACCAGTTTTTTCAGGTCGCCACTTGGTTATGGGGACATCCATACGTAACTGTCTGACGGGAGCTGGCAGCTCGCCCCGCCCCGTTTACTGCAAAGGTACCTGCCCCTTGATCCTGGCAATTTCCTGGTTGACCTTCTGGGCCAGCCTGGGAGAAGGATTTGAAGCCAGGACCTGTTCAAAGGTCTGCAGGGAGGTGGCATTGTCACCCTTGTAGTGATGGATCAGGCCGATATAATACAGGCTTTCAATATGGGTCGGATCGATCTGCAGTGCCTTCTGGAATTTTTCCAGGGCATGGTCATAGTTGTTTGAATTCAGATACAGCAGGCCGAGATCATTTTCAATATGGACGCTTGCCGGGTCAATTTTTTCCGCCTTGAGAAAGATGGCAATGGCCTCCTGGTACCGGCGGCTGTTAAAATAGATATCACCAAGTCCGACCAGGGCGTTGAGGTTGTCTGGATTGTTCTTGAGGATGTTCTGGTACCTGGCAATCTCTGTTGCCTGGGACTGTCCCTGCTGCTCCGGATACATGGTGTTCTGACCGCTGTTTTGAGCCACTTTGTTGCCGGAAATGTTGATGACGGCAAAAATGATCATGACCGCCACCATCATCCAGAAAAAGAAAATAACAGCAACCTCCTTGGTACTTCGTGTATTAATCATTTTCCTGCCTCCTGCTCTGTTACTATTTCCTCAAGCATCCGGAGTCTGCGGGCCAGCTTATGCTGCTGTGCGTTGGCAAAGAGGAGATAACCAAACAGGCCGCCCCAGATGATCATGTATGCTGCAGTCAGGAATATCGCATTGTTCATACCATTTCTCCGTCAAGTTGTTTTTCCAGAAGATGGACCCTGTTTATCATGGAAAGTGTTTTTGTTCTCTGGTAGAGGAGCAGCCCCCAGAGGACCGTGAACGCGGCCAGTGCGGTCATCAGCGCGGTTACCATGGCCGGGGCCATGTCGATGGAACCGGCCCGGATCACGACCGGGTGGATTGTCCGCCACAGCCTGGCCGAGAGAAAGACAATGGGTACGTCGACAAAGCCGACAATGGCCATTACCGCGCAGAAGGCCGCCCGCTTGTCCGGCCTCTCCACGGAAGAGCGCAGGATGAAATAGGAGGCATAGATAAACCACAGGATTAGAGAGGTTGTCAGTCGCGGATCCCATGTCCACCAGGCGTTCCAGACCGGCCTGCCCCAGAGAATGCCGGTGATCAGGACAAGGGTGGTGAAAACCAGCCCGATTTCAACGCTGGCCGCGCCAAGGACATCCCATTTCAGATCTTTTTTGATGAGATACATTATACCGCTGAAAAAGGCGGTGAAAAAGGACAGGAAAGCACCCAGGGCGCAGGAAAGATGAAAATAAAATATTTTCTGAATAGGCCCCATGACCCTTTCAACGGGCGCATGGATAAAGACCATGTACACCGCGACCCCGAAAAGCAGGCCGGCGCCGCAAATCATAATTTTATCCCTGAGAGAAGGTTGCATCTCAATACTCCTGTTAGCTAAAATCTTGCCCCTGACCCCTGACAAATCTACTCCGTAATAATTTTGTCCAGGAGCAGAAACCCCAGGCCAGTAAAGATAAGTCCGTAGGCGGCCATGACGTAGAGCCAGGATGCATATTCAGATACACTCGCGTCCTGAAAAATCATTCCGGTTACCTTCACCGTAATGGAGATAAGCGGGATAACCACCGGATAAAACAAAAGGGGCAGCAGGGCCTCGTTTCTGTTTGTCCCCGCGGTAATGGCTGAAAACAGGGTGCCGGTTGCCGCAAATCCTGTGTTGGCCATCATAACCACCAGAACAAGCATGGGCAGAGAGTGGACAAAATTATCCCCGTAGAGAATGAAAAACAGCGGTATTATCGAAAGCTCTGCCATGAGCATCAAGATAAAGTTGACCGCCATTTTCGCGCCGAACAGGGATTCGGCGCTCATGGGACTCAGCAGCAGGCCGTCCATGCAGCGATTTTCCTTTTCCCGGCTCATGGTCTTGGCCAGGCCGAGGACAGAAGAAAATGTGATGGCCACCCAGAGTATGCCGGCCCCGGTTTCCGGAGAAATTTCAGCGCCCAGCGGTATTGCCATGTTGAGGACCACCAGGAGCAGGAAACCGAAAAAAACCATGGAGATGACAGCCTCCGGTTTCCTGAATTCAGCATGGATATCCTTTTTGACAATCAGCCAGAGGCTGTTCATGCTGCACGGGCTCCGTGGACATTGTTCATGTAGAGCTCTGCAAAGGCAGCCTGGTCAATATCGCCGCAATCGGAAAAATACTTCAGGCGGCCGCCTGCCAGAATGCCCACCTTGGTGGCGGCGGCGAGTCCCCGGTCCAGGTTATGGGTCACCATGATCACTGTTCTCTCCCTGTCTTTCAGCGCATGCAGCTGTTGTGTCAGGAGAGTGGATGCGTACTGATCAAGACCGCTGAACGGCTCATCCAGAAGCAGCAGGGCCGGATCATTGACCAGGGCCCTGGCAATGCTCAGCCGCTGGCGCATTCCGCGTGAAAACTGGCTGACCCGGGAGTGTCTCCTTGCATGGAGGTCCACGCTACGCAGGAGCTCGTCCGCCATTTCTGCCGGGTTCTCCACCCTGTAAAGAGATCCGTAAAAGACCAGGTTTTCCCAGGCGGTCATGTGGTCATACAGCAGGGACTGGTGTGATATGACACCAAGCTGCTTCCTGAACCGTTCCGGCTCTTCCTGCAGGTCAAAGCCCTGTATTTCCACGCTGCCCGCACTTGGCGAGATCAGGGTTGCAATAATGCGCAGCAGGGTACTTTTTCCGGCCCCGTTGGGGCCGAAAAGACTCAGAAAATCACCCTTCTGCAGGGTAAAGGACAGGTTGCGCAGGGCCCATCGGCCATCATAGTCTTTGCGCAGGTTCTTGATCGTCAGGAAATCAGCCATCTTTTTCCTGGACCTTTTCAAGGTCTTCTAAAAGCAGTTCCTTCCGTTCCCTGATAAGGCCTGACAGCTCTTTCGTGTATTCATCATATTGGATAAAATAATGATCGTCATTGACCTCGCCTATTTCCCAATTGTTCTCGAGGGTCTTTATTTTTTCTTTGATTACCGTTATTTGCGATTCAATATCATTTCTGTCTTTGAGCGGTTTTTGCTCTGTAGATACACCATCAGTCTCCGGTTCCGGCGGCAGCTCTTCCTCGGGCAGCTGCTCAAGATCATGGATGACCTTTGCGGCCTTGGCGCCATAATGTTTCCGTAACTCCGCATAATCCCGGTCATTGATCTTATTGGAAGCGTGCTCGAATTCAATGTCCTTGATGGCTCGGAGATAGGACTCTTTTTCCGCTTCCAGCGCCCGCCTGGTCGCCCCGTGTTCAACAACGTTCAACCACCTTTCTTGAGGACGCAGCAAGGGGGAGAAACTGTAGGCTGCGATCAGCAGGGTGAGAACAATAAAAAACGCTATGATCATGAGTCATCCTCCAGTTTTTTCAACTCTTCTTCCACCTTGTCTTCCATATCCCGGTACAGCTCTTCAGCCCGGGCAGTCTGTTCCCCGGATCCCGAACCACGCCTGCCCGCGGCAGCCCATTTCCAGATGAAGAGCCCTGCAACCACCAGGCCGATAAGCAGCCCGACAATAGGGGCCGCATAGGCAACCAGGTTAAACCCTTTCTGGGGTGGAACCGTCAGGATGTCGTCACCGAACTGCTCGACAAAAAAGTTGAGAATCGTCTGTTTGTCCTGGCCAAGGGCCAACCTGCGGTCAATTTCAGCCCTCATTTTGTCGCCGCCGCTGCACCGGTCAATATTTAAAGGTTCTCCCGGACAGGCGTAGCAGATCAGGTTTTTTTCAACTTCACTCCTGGTCAGGCCATAGGATGTCGCTGCCAGGGCAAGAAAAAGGAGAGGAATGATCAGGAACACAATTTTTTTCATGCCGGCTGCCTCCTTGTCCTGGACGGGATAATCGCCATGATACCGCCAAGGACCATTAAACTGCCGCCGATCCAGCCCCAGAGCAGGAGTGGATTGACAGCCGCCTTGACGGTGATGACATTGTTCTGTCCGATCATGGGCATGGTCAGATACAGGTCTTCCTTCAGGGTTGAGCGCAGGCTGACCTCGGTTGTCGGCTGTTTGGCGTTGATATAATAGCGCCGCTCCGTGGTCATCTCCCCGGCCGGTTTGCCGTTCTTGGTGACCCCGAGGGTGGCGGCATAGACTGTCCGGTTGCGGTCCTGATAGCTGTTGAAATCATTGTACTGCAGCGTGTAGGCGCCGATTGTCATGGACTGGCCCCGTTGCAGGGTTACCTCTTTTTCCAGCTTGAACGCGGTTGATCCGGTAATGCCGATAACAGTGAGGACCATGCCGAAATGGACAATATATCCTCCGTACCGCCGCCGCAGCTTCCAGATCACCTTGGGGAAGGCCAGGAAAAAAACCTCGCCGGTCAGCTTCTTCCGGGCCCGGGCTCCGCCGACAAATTCCAGTATAATCGTGCTGGAGACAAAGATTGCCAGGGTAAAGGAGGTGAGGGGATAAAAGCCGCGAATTCCCACGGCAAACAGGATGATTCCACCGGTCAGGGCAAGGCCGAAAGGAATCAGAAAGTTTTTCTTCAGGTTGTCGGTTGAGGCCTTGCGCCAGCTGATCAGCGGACAGAGTCCGGTGATTGCCAGAAGCAGCAGAAAGAGCGGCGTGTTGACCATGTTGAAGAAGGGCTCGCCCACGGTCAGTTTATTGCCGGTTATCCACTCTGATATCAGTGGAAAAATTGTGCCGAACAGGGTGGAAAAGGCAATGGCCAGCAGGATAACATTATTAAACAGGAAGGTGGACTCCCGCGACAGGAGGGACTCCAGGGAATGCCTGGTCCTGAGTTCGCTGTAGCTCTCTGCAATCAGGATGACACTGCCGACAGCAACAATGACCATGAAAAACAGGAAGTAACCGCCAAGACCGGTGGCCCCGAAATCGTGCACAGACTGCAGGATACCGCTGCGGACCAGGTAGGTCCCGAATATGCAGGTCAGAAAGGTCAGGACAATAAGCGACATATTCCAGACCTTCATAATATTTCTTCTTTCCTGGATGATGGCGGTATGAATAAAGGCCGTGGAGACGAGCCAGGGAATAAACGAGGCATTCTCCACCGGGTCCCAGGCCCAGAAACCGCCCCAGCCAAGCTCCACGTAGGCCCATTGTCCGCCCAGGATGATGCCGATGGTCAGAAATATCCAGGAAAGGATGTTCCAGCGCCGGGTTTTTTTCAGCCAGTCGGGGTCAAGTCTGCCCGAGATCAGCGCTGCCAGAGCATAGGCAAAAGGTATGGTAAAACCTATGTAACCTAAAAACAGGGTTGGTGGATGGAAGATCATGCCCGGATTCTGCAGCATGGGATTTAATCCTTTCCCATCCGCGGGCATGAACGGAAGAAGCTCGAATGGTGAGGAAATGGAGGTGAGCAGCAGGAAAAAGAAACTGACGATACCAGCCAGGATAAGATAGATATACGGGGTGCTTTTTTTCCTGGTTTCCTTGCGGGTGTTGAATACCACCAGGGCGATATAAAGGCTCAGTACCCAGGCCCAGAAAAGAAGAGAGCCCCTCTGGCCGGCCCAGAAAGAGGTTGCCTTGTAGAAAAACGGCAGGGCCCGGTCAGAATAGGATGCCACGTATTCGACCTGAAAATTATCGGTCATAAACAACCTGGACAGGGCAAATGCCGCCGTGCTGGCAAAAACAGCAACGCCGACAAGAGCACGCCTGCCTGCCTCGATGAAACGCAGATCATTACGCATCAGCCCGGTGAGCAAAAGGGCCATGGCCAGCAGGCTGGTGATAAAGGCGGCTGACTGCGACAGATTTCCCAGGGTTACCATGTTTACTCCTTTTGTTGCTGTTCAGTTTCTTCTTCGTATTTTGAAGGGCATTTGGCCAGGAGGGTTTCAGCGTAAAATGTATTTGCCGACTCCTCGTAGCGCCCCTCCAGAATCACCTCGACATCCTCCTTGAAGGCATCCGGCTTGACGCCGTTGAATACCACGTTCATGGTTTTTGTCTCATCCTCCAGGTCGCGGACCTTAAAGGTAAGGAGCAGGCGGCCCTGGTCATACTCGATCGTGCCGCCGACCACCTCGCCGCTGATTCTCACGCCGCGCTTTTCCGGCAGCGAGCTGTCCGCGAGCACTTCCGCAACCGTTCGGTAATACACGCCAGTATCCGATACACCCTTCAGGATCAGAAAACCGACCCCTGCCAGAATAAGCAGCAGGGCAACAACAGTTTTTATTGAGCTTTTTTTCATTGGACCTTGTCTCACCTGCGACAATTCATCTTCAATTATGAGCTGCTGATCTGCATGTTGCACAGAGAGCATGAATTTCGAAAACCATGGCGAGATGCTGGAAAGAATTGTGCATACAGGGTCCGCTCAGAGAATATCTTTCAGGTATACAGGCCGTATACATACAATATTTCTCAAGCGATACAGGGCAGACACAATGCTTTATGGCTTCGCAGTCCCGCCGTGTCGGGATTCAATATGTGGGGCCTGACACAAAACCATCCCCGGCTATTTACATTGAGGGGGGATAGCCGGGGATGGGGAGGGGAAATACATGAAAAAGCCGTTCACATATTTTGACAGACAAGTAGCAATTGGTGTGCCAGAAGGAAGAAGGGGCAGGATAAAGAAGGGGGGAGGCTCTCTGATTCTGCTGTCACAGGCGGAGGATCACCAGAAGAGAGGATCATCCAGGGCAGATTTTTCTCATCAAATACTGTTTGAGGAAAGAAATACAAGACAAAAGAATGGTACAAAATGGGACATGGTGGGACATTTTGTCCCATTTTTCATGTGCCCTTGGGCAATTGACCGGACTGTTCCATGGCGGGCAGGACATTATCCGGCCGGGAGAAGGGTGTGGGGATGGAAGCAGGGCGGCGGCAGCGGCTCAGGACCTGCCCCATGTCCGGTGCAGGTCTCTTTGCAGGGGAACAGGTACCTGGTCTTCGGTTTTTTGCTCCCGCATGACCCAGTTTTTCCTGACCTTGCCTGTGAGTTCCTCCCACAGCCCCCTGACATCCTTGCGCAACAGAAGACGGCCGTCCTCAAGCTGCCTGGGGCGCCAGGCACCACGTTGCAGTTCCGCGGCCAACTGTCCCCGTGCCCAGCCCGAGTAGCCTAAAAAGATACGCAGGTCGGTGGTACTGTCGACCCCCTGTTTGACCAGTTCAGCCAACAGGGGCAGGTAGGTGCTCATATACACGTTATCCACAACAGGCAGCGCCCGGGGCAGCTTTTTCCCATGGCGAAAGAGAAACACCAGGCTGTCGGTACCAACGGGTCCGCCGAAGTAGAGAAGGTGGTGGTTCTTTTGCAGGGAAGGCATCTGCGGCAGAATTTTTTCTATGGGGATATCGAGCGGACGGTTGAGGATCAGGCCCACCGAGCCGCCCCACTGATCGTATGGTGTAACCAGCACCACGCTCCGGGCAAAATTCGGGTCCTGCGAATGGTCTCCGGCCAGCAGCAAAAAACCTTTCGCATGGGCGGTCATACCGGGCAAGCCCAGCAACAGGACAAGAATCAGCAGTCGCACCTTTTTCATCACGCCTCCATGTCCCCTGCAAACGGAATACTGCCGCAGCGTCCGCCCGCAAATGTGAAGAAACACCGTATCATACTGATATCTACAATGTTGCGGACTACTTTGTCCACGGTAAAAGCACCGTTGCAACAGGAGGGATCCATATTCTGCGGATCCGGCCTGTCAGCCCAGGGTCATGGAGCAGCCATGTCAGGCGATAAATCAGCAGGAACTGCTTGTCATGCAACGGTCATGATATAGTGTATACTATACAAAGACGGTGTTACACAGCCTTCGTCGCTGCAGTGATGAGGCGGAAAACTTCGGGCACGAGGTTTGTTCCGCAGCTCCTGAAAATCACCGGCCAACGCAGAGAGGCCATTATGACGGAAACAGTCAATGTAAAAAACATAGGATTGCGGGGAGTCACCGTCGCCGACACCAGGGTGAGTTTCATTGACGGCCGGGAAGGGGTACTCGTGTATCGGGGCTACCGCATCGAGGACCTGGCCGCAAACGCCACCTTTCCGGAAGTTGCATACCTGCTGCTCCATGGAGCACTGCCCGATACCGGTCAATTAGCCGGCTTTACCGGACAGCTGCAGGAGGCCGGGGAGCTTCCCGCCTGCCTGTACGAATCGTTTGCCCATCTCCCGGTGGATGCACGCCCCATGGATGTGCTGCAGGCCGGGGTTCCTCTCCTGGCCATGGCAGACCCTGAACTGTCTGATGATTCCAGAGATGCCAATCTCAGAAAGAGTGTCCGGCTCATCGCCCGCCTGCCCATGCTGGTTGCGGCCTGGCACCGGATCAGGCAGGGACTTGCGCCACTGCCCGTGGACACATCACTCTCCCATGCCGCCAATTTCCTCTGGCAGCTGCACGGAAAAAAACCCTCTGAAAAGATGGCGCGTATCCTGGATACCTGCCTTGTCCTGCATGCGGATCACACCTTTAATGCTTCAACTTTTTCCTGCCGCCAGGTTGTCTCTTCCCGGGCCCACATCTACGCCGGAGTCACGGCAGGTATCGGGGCCCTGTCCGGAAGCCTGCATGGTGGAGCCAATGCCGAGGTAATGAAGATGCTGCTCTCGCTGCAGGAGGAAGAGGACATCGCCGGCTGGGTGAAGAAACAGCTTGAAAGCGGTGCGCGGATTATGGGAATGGGCCATGCGGTCTACAAAACCATGGATCCCCGGGCGAAATTTTTAAAAGAGATGGCTGTTCAGCTGGGCAAAGAAACCGGTCAGGAAAAACTGGTGGATCTTACAATCCGGATTGAACGGGCGGCCCTGGCTGAATTTGAAAAACGCGGCAAGACCGAGATAAAGCCAAATGTCGATTTCTACTCCGCCTCGGTCTATCATCTCCTGGGAATCCCTTCGGACCTGATGACACCTGTCTTTGCCGTCTCGCGGATAGCGGGATGGACCGCGCACATTATCGAGGAAAAGACCGGCGAGGCCCAGGAGAAACCGGCTCTGTATCGTCCCAAGGCCGAATAATTGGGTGCCAATTTAATTGGCCTGCTTCACCCATGAGTTTTTTGCCAACCGCTCCCGCGCGGTAATTATGGCATCTATGAATTTTTCATAGACTCAAAAGATTGATTTGCGCTTAGGAAAAAATTGATGAACATTACGTTCAACTATTCGTGTAGTTCCTTTTTCTTCCGAAACAGGCAGTGTTCCTCAGGTTTGCCAACTGGAGGAGTGATATGCAGCTCCACTCGCTGGCCCGGGTTGGCCTGCTCCAGGGCAGTGCCGTCCTCCAGGGTCATGGCGGTGATGCTGCAGGAAATTGTCTGCAGGTTACGCCCCATGTACTCGATACGATCTCCTGTTTTCAGCACGTTCCTGGTTTCAATGAGCAGGGGTGCGGTCTGCCGGATAATACCCGCAGGGACCCAGGGCTGCTCATGCCGCATCGTGTCGTGCAGCATATCGGATGCATCCGGCGGGGTGTCAAAAAAATTCTCTGTCCGGCCCCGTGTTCCCAGCTTGGAAATCTCCTCGGAAAAATGTGGAGGTAAAACCAGTGCCGCAAGATCTGCTCCGTTATCCACCTGTTGCCCGATCCAGTCCAGCGCGGCCCGGTAGACCCGCACGACCCCGCCCACATAGCCGATGGCCTTCATCCTCCCCTCGATCTTGAGCGAATCAGCGCCCGCCGCAACAAGTTCCGGCAACCGCCCCAACAGACAGAGATCC
>JAJRVA010000244.1 GCA_024277485.1 Deltaproteobacteria bacterium
TATATCCTCGCCTTGTCCTGGGCCAGGTAGGTCTCGTAGCCGCCAAAGAGCTCATCGCCGCCGTCGCCGCTTAAGGCAACGGTTACATGCTTTCTTGCCAGGCGGGAAACCAGGTAGGTTGGAAAGATGGAAAAATCCCCGATGGGATCATCCATGAAGTGCATGAGCTTTTCAAAGAGCTGCACCACATCAGGTCTGATAATTTCGTCCCTGTGATCCACACCCAGGTGGTCTGCCACTTTTCTGGCCCAGCCGAGCTCATTGTAGGTGGGGTCGTCGAAACCGATGCTGAATGTCCGGGCCTCCTCTCCCATGGTCGCGGCAATGAGCGACGAATCCACCCCGCCGGACAGAAACGCGCCAAGGGGCACATCGCTTATCATCTGCATGCGGGTGGATTTTTGTATCTGGGCCAGGACACGCTCTTCCCACTCATTGTCCGAGAGATGCATATTTTCATCCGACCGTCCAGGGATGTCCCAGAAAGATTCCGGGACGCATGAGGGATTTTTGAGATCAAGAGAGAGCATCTCTCCCGGCAGGAGCTTGTGAATACCCTGCAGAAGCGTGCCCTCGCCCGGGACATATTCCCAGGAGAGAAAGGCGGCCAGCCCCTCCATGTTCAGGGTAGGCTCGACAAGTCCGCTTTGAAGCAGCGATTTTATTTCCGAGCCGAAGACAAGGTGTCTGCCGTTAAAAAAATAGTACAGGGGCTTGATGCCGATATGGTCCCGGGCAAGGATGAACCTGTGGTTGCGGCTGTCATGCAGGGCAATGACAAACATGCCGTTTAACCGGGCCGGGAACGCGTCGCCGAACTCCTCATACCCGTGGACGATAACCTCGGTATCGGTTTTGGTTGCGAAGCGGTGTCCGCGCTGCGCAAGCTCTTTCTTCAGTTCCGGGAAGTTGTAGATTTCACCGTTGTAAACGGTCCAGACGGTTTTGTCTTCATTGGAGATAGGCTGGGTACCGCCCGCAAGATCAATAATGGAGAGGCGGCGCATGCCCATGGCAACGCCGTCCCGCAGATCCATGCCGTCCTCGTCCGGTCCCCGGTGAAACAGAGTCTGGACCATCGCGTTAAGCCGTGCATGATCCGACTCCTCGTTGTGTCCGCTGAAACGGATAAAACCTGTAATCCCGCACATCAGGAAAGCAGCTCCAGTACCTGGCGCAGTTTTTTGACATAGACCGTGCGGGAGTACTCCCTGTCGTAGAGCTGCCTGGCCTGCTCAGCCTTTATCCTGCCTTCCTCACCGGGCCCGATGGCCTCAAGGATGCCCCGGGCCATATCACGGGGATCAAGGTCGACCAGGAAGGCCACTTCATCAGTCAGAACCTGGGTGTGGGAGTAAATGGACGTGGCGACCAGGGGGATGCCGGAAGCGATCTGCTCATAGATCTTGAGCGGTGTGTTGGTGCCGCTGCTCCTGGGGGAAACCAGGACCGATGCTTTTTTCGTGTAGGCCCTGGCAACGGACTGGGGAACCCGGCCGGTAAAGATGATCTGGCCGGAGACATTGAGCTCTTCCGCAAGCGAGGCGTATTCCCGGACCTGTTTGTCCGTGCCGCCGACAATGATAAAGCCGACCGCAGGGTTCTGCCCGGCAACATGGGAAATGGATTGAATCAACACGTCAATGCCCTGGTAGCTTTCCAGGGTGCCGGCATAGACAACACAGTGGGCAAACGATTCCGGTACCGGTACCGGCAGTGCGGTATCAGTTTCACCGGCCTGCCTGTCTGCCGTGTTCCCGGCCAGCCTGACCGGCTCAAGAATGGAGTTTTCAATCAGGAAGTTTTTGTTGTTCCCCGGCAGCACTGAGTTGACATAGTTATACAGGTCCGGGCAGATGGTGATGATGGCTTCGCTCCTGGCAAGGCTTTTGTTTTCAAGCCATTCAAAAGTTTTGAGGAGCATCTTGTTTTTCGAGAATTCAAAATTGCTCAGCTGTTGGGGGAGGCTCGAGTGCATGTCATAGAGCAGCTTGAACCTGAAGAACGGCTTGAAGAGCAGGGCGAAAAAGACCGCCTCTTCATGGGCGTGAACGATATCGTAGCGGTTGAAGATGAGCAGGCCAAGCATCCGGAAAAAGATAAAAATATCATTAAACAGCTTCAGTGGTGACGGGCCGATCTTGATCGGTCCTAAAAATGAAAAGGGTGGCGTCCTGAAAAACCTGACTCCCGGGATGTCCACATCCTGCCCCTGTCCGTAGGTGAGAAAGTCTATCTCCGCTCCCAGTTCGGAGCTGATCAGGGTCCGGTAGTACACGCTGAAAGGCGTGCCGCGCGGGGAGAAAAAGGGTTGCGGTGCAATGACAAGGGTTTTCATAGGCAGTCTATTTTTCTTTTTTAGAGAGCTGCATAGCAATCTGATGATGGAGAAACGGTATCAGGCGTTCTGTTTTCCCGTACGGTATGATGGTTGTCATGTTGGCGGTGAGCAGCGCGCGTAGAGAGGAGAAGGGGTATGCCGGATCTATTTCACCGGCCAGGGAAAAACCATAACCGCCTGCTTTTTTCTCCTGGCCGTCAAAGGGCAGCGGGTCACTGCCGGGTAGATTACGGATGGAGTTCCGGCCGGCCAGCGAAAAAGTCGCGGGAAGAGGCCAGAAAAAGGGGCGGTTGCCATTATCACCTAAAAAAAGAGGATTTTCGGGCTGCGCCGCAATAATGTCCCGGATGATTTTGCCTCTTTTACCAAGCCATTTTCCGGCGCCCCAGGGCAAAACCCGCAGACAGTCACCTTCGGCAAGTTCGTCAAGTACGGTCTGTATCGGTCTGCCGTCAGGAAAAGGTTTTTCCAGGCCAAGGGCTAAAACCTCAAGCGACTCAGCCGTTACAATCTGTCGTCCGGCGACAAGGAACAGTGAGTCCCCTTCCTGTTTTTTCAGGCGCAGGCAGTTGCTGTCTCCGGTGCCGGCTGCGGTGAACCCCGCAATACCATTCCGGCCCTTGTTCATCAATGTCTTCCAGCTGCCGAACCAGTCTGCGCCTGCTGATTCCGTCAGAAAAAGAAAGCATGCCGCCTTTCCCCGGTGCAGCATGCTCTTTTGCTGCGCCTGGAAATTATGCAGGGCACTCTCAAAAAGCCTGGGGATTTGATAACACGCATGAATATGGACATGCCCGTCCCCGAGAATCCGGGCGGCAGCTTCTGTGTTCTTTTTTTTCATTTCACTCCGGCTGTTGCAGAAACAGGTAATCACGTAAATCTAAAAGTATGACTAAAAAAGGCCCGGGTGTCAACCTCTTCGCCTGATTATCAGGGCAATTATGTTGCTTTTTAGCGGGGAATTCAGTAGTAAAAAGAGTTTCTCCGCATTGTATGGCGGACAGGGCGGAAAGTTTAATGGATCAGAATTGGAGATAATCAGGTGAATACCAGTATTCAACCTGACGGCAGGTAAAAATAATGTGTGGTATTACCGGAAAATACAGCACTCGAAAGGTTGCTGAAGGAGAGCTCAGGGCAATGGCCGGAGCCATTGCCCATCGGGGCCCTGATGATGAGGGTTTTTTTGTTAAAGGACCCATGGGGCTCGCTCATCGTCGCTTGAGTATTATTGACCTTACGACGGGCCGGCAGCCCATTTCCAATGAAGATGATTCTGTCTGGATAGTCTTTAACGGTGAGATCTATAATTTTCCGCCGTTGAAAAAAGAGCTGGAAGCCAAGGGACACCGCTTCAAAACAGCCACGGATACCGAAGTGATCATCCACCTGTATGAAGAAATGGGAGAGAGGTGTGTTGAGCGGCTCAACGGCATGTTTGCTTTCGCCATCTGGGATGAGAAAAAGCAGCAGCTCTTTTTAGCCCGGGACCGGATCGGCCAGAAACCACTTTTTTACATGGAAAATAATGGAGATTTCCTCTTCGGCTCCGAGGTCAAGAGTATCCTGGCGGCAGACGATGTTCCCAGAAAAATAAATTACCTGGCCATGCATCACTACCTGTCGCTGCGTTTCATCCCTGAACCGCATACCATGTTTGACGGGATCAGGAAGCTTGCGGCCGGCCACACACTTCTGTACAGGAACGGCAGGATAACTGTCAATCGGTACTGGGATCTTGATTTTACCGATAAACTGCACCTGTCGGAGGCAGAGTTTCTTGAAGGCCTGGACCATGAACTGTCCAGGGCTGTCACGTCGCACCTGATCAGTGATGTCCCGGTCGGGGCGTTTTTAAGCGGCGGCATGGATACCAGCACGGTGGTGGCCCTGATGGCCAAAAGTCAGGACAAGCCGTTTCAGACCTTTGCCATTGGTGTTAAAGAACAGGACTTCAACGAGCTTCCTTTTGCCAGGATAGTATCTGACTACTTTCATACCAACCACGTTGAAGAGGTTGTGTCCGCAAGCCTGGTGGACCTGATGCCCAAAATTGTCTGGCACCTGGACGAACCCTCGGATTCCATTGCCGCGTGCATGTACCAGTCAGCACGTCTGGCTGCACAGCACGTGAAGGTCGTCATGGGGGGGGACGGTGGGGATGAGCTTTTTGCCGGCTTTGACCGGTACATGGGAGTGGGGTATATCAACCTCTACACCATGATCCCTGCAATGCTGAGACATAAGGTGCTGCGACCGCTGTTTCAGGCCATGCCTGACAGCTTCACCTATAAGAGCATGGTGCAGAAACTCCGCTGGATGGATCAGTTGTCGGACTTTACGGCAGGTGAACGGTACGCCGAGGCAACCGCCTTTTTTCGTTTCAGTCATCAGCAGAAGGGAAGGCTGTTTTCCCCAGACCTGTGGCAGAGCCTGAAGGATGTCGATTCCAACCAGGTTATTGTTGACCATTACAACAAGCCCAATGCCGAGGACTCAATTGATAAGATGCTCTACGCGGATTTCATGACCAGGCTTTCCGAACATACGCTCATGCTGACCGACAGGATGAACATGGCCTTCAGTCTGGAGGCACGCTCACCGTTTCTCGATCATGAGCTGGTCGAGTACCTGGCACGGTTTCCCAGCCGCCTCAAGATCAAGGGCAGGCAGTTGAAATATATACTGCGGAAATATGCGGAAAGGCACCTGCCGGAGGAAATCCTGAAGAGGAAAAAACAGGGCTTCATGTTCCCGGTCGCCTACTGGTTCCGGAATGAACTCTATCCGTTTGTCCGCGACCAGCTTGAGAACTCGTATTTTGTGCGGGAGGGGCTGTTTGACCGCAGTCAGGTGATGCAGCTTGTTGATGATCACCGGAATAATCGTGATGACAACCATGTCCGTCTCTGGATGCTGCTCAACATGGAAGTCTGGCATCAGCTGTATATAGAGCAGATTGATGTCGAGTCGGTGAAGGAAAAACTCCGCCGGAGTGCCGGGCTGAAGGTGTCATGACAGGGGTTGCTGCAGACAGTATGGTTTCCACGGTCCGGCAGAACAGAGCTTACGGCATCATTTACCCGTGAAATAATCAACTTTTCAGCCTCAGGCCATGGTTTTCAGCTCCACTCTCTTTCTCTTTCTCTTTCTGCCCCTGACACTGCTGGCATACCTGCTTGTCGGCCGGAAGGTGCGGAACCTGATCCTGCTGGGCGCAAGCCTTGCCTTTTATGCATGGGGCGAGAACATTTTCGTTCTGCTCATGTTGGGCTCCATCCTGGTCAACTATATTTTCGGGCTGCTGATAGACGGGGCGCAGAAAAGGGGTGGAAGCGGCAGGGGCGCACTCGTCTGCGCGGTGGCGGCAAATCTCGGTCTGCTTGGTTTCTTCAAGTATGCCAATTTCATTGTCGACAACCTGAATACGCTCTTTGCCGCCCTTCAGCTTGAGCCTGTTATCCTGCAGGAGGTCCACCTCCCCATCGGTATCTCGTTTTTTACCTTCCAGGCCCTGTCCTATGTCATTGATCTGTACCGCCGCGACGCACAGGTGCAGAAAAATCCGATAAACATTGCCCTCTATATCTCGCTGTTTCCCCAGCTTATTGCCGGCCCCATAGTCCGCTATCACGATATCTCCACCCAGATCGCCCTGCGGACAACCAGTTTTGAGGATCTTGGCTACGGTATACGGAGATTTATCATCGGCCTGGGGAAAAAAGTACTGCTGGCCAATGTTCTCGGCAGGGCTGCGGATTACATTTTCTCTCTGCCGCCGGACAGGATCCCGGTTACCCTCGCCTGGTTAGGGGCGGTTTCCTATACCCTGCAGATCTACTATGACTTTTCCGGTTATTCCGATATGGCCATAGGACTCGGCAGGCTGTTCGGGTTTCGTTTCCTGGAGAACTTCAATTATCCCTATATCTCCCGTTCCATCAGGGAGTTCTGGCGGCGCTGGCATATTTCGCTGTCATCCTGGTTCAGGGATTACCTCTACTTTCCCCTTGGCGGAAGCAGGAAGGGGGCTGCCAGGACATATATGAACCTGGTTATCGTTTTTTTTCTTTGTGGCCTGTGGCATGGAGCAAGCTGGACCTTTGTCGGCTGGGGCCTGTATCACGGCATCTTCCTGGTGCTGGAGCGGATTCGTCCCGGCAGATTTCTGCTTGATTTCATGCCGGCAGTTGTGCGGCATCTCTATGTCCTGCTGGTCGTGATCGTGGGCTGGGTGTTATTCCGGGCCGAAACCATGGGATATGCGCTCAGCTATCTCAGGGCCATGGTGGATTTCTCCACCCCCCCGCTGTATAATTCGCAGATTTTCCTGAACCTGAATACCGAGTTTTACGTGGCGCTTGTCATTGCAGTTATCGGTTCAGCCCCTGTCTTTCCACGGCTTGGGAAATGGGCGCAGGCATGGGCCTCTGCCGCCTTTCCTGTCCCGGGAGCACTGGTCGGTATCGTTTTTCCCGCCGTCGGCATCTGTTTTTTCAGTTTTGTTTTCCTGTATGCTGTGGCCAGTATCATGGGCGGGGCCTATAATCCTTTTCTTTACTTCAGGTTTTAGTGAGCATGAGAACGGTCAAGGAAAAGGAAAAACACCACCCTGTCGATTACATCATCTTCTTCCTTCTGGTCGGAGGGTTTCTCCTGGTATGTATTCAGGGCAAGATTGTTGCCGACGTCAAGGCCGGGGAGTGGCAGAGTCTCTCTGTTCGTCTTGCCCTGGTCACCCTGGCCTCGCTGTTTGTTGCATGGCGCCTGAAAGGGGCAGGGGTGGTGAAGGATTCCCGGGCCAGGCAGCGCTTCATTCTCTGTGTTATTTTTCTGGCGGTTGTTTTTTATCCCCTGGTTTCCCATTTTTCCTTTGTCTCCAGAAGTGTTGCGGACGTGAGCCGGTCGATCACCAGCCAGCATGAGACGGCCGGGAAAAAGGTTTTTGCCCTGGTTCGGACCTTTCCTGAAAAATACCAGCAGTACATGGACAAACACTTCAAACTGCCCAGGGCGTTTGTCTATCTTGATGCCCTGGTGAAAGTCTATGGACTCGGGATATCCCCGAACAGTAA
>JAJRVA010000245.1 GCA_024277485.1 Deltaproteobacteria bacterium
CATGGGCAATGCTCCGCAGTCATGCAGCATGGCCGCAATCACCAGATCCCTTGTCTTCTGTTCCGGCAACTCCAGCTCGTTGGCCAGCTGCCATGAAATGTACGCCACCCGACGGTGATGGTTGACAAGGGAGGAGCTGACAAGGTCCATGGCAATGGAGAGGCTTTCAACCAGGTCAATTGTGGAAAACGATTTCAGCTTGCTTTGATGTTCACTCATATCTTCATAACCAGGTGGTTACAGGGCGCCTTGATCTGGACAGGCAGTTCGGCGCAGCGTACTGCTTGCTCCGTAAGCCGGACTGGTCGCTCAAAAGCGAAGCGCCCGGTGCCCGCTTGCGACGCCTTTCTACCGGTCGAGAAACGTGGTTATCTGATCACTGAACAGTTCGATGTATGCCCGCTCGTCAATATCCTGAGAGCAGATTATGAGAAGAAAAAAGGGGGTGTCCCCGACCAGGAATTTTCTCACCACAGCCTTGTCCGCGTAGTTGATATCCACAGAAATATTGTTGGCGTCATACTGACCGAAAAACTGCGGAATTTTGTCTATGACCGAGCCGAGTACGGAACTGAACGCCGACAGCTGATCCCCTTCAATGGGGGTATTATGCTCCGCGATTGTCAGCCCCTGGTGATCCGCGACCACGGCGCTCTGAAAACCGCTCTGTCGACAAAGGCGCATCAGCAGGTTTTCCAGCCTGTCACCGACAAACTCCGACTCCGCAACGCCGGAAACATGTTCAACAGAAGAAGGCGGGGCCGAAACCATCATGTCACTGCCGGTTGTTTCCGCAAAGAGATGCTGGCCGGTCTCCTGTTTCTCCTCTCCTGGAGGGGGAGTGAACGAACGGGCTTCGTGAGCGACTTCGTTAATGAGCGAGTCGGGAATCGCGACAAGCAGGCTCTGGATACGCTCGGCCGCTTCCCTGACTTCAGAAGAGTTGTTCAGACAGTTCGTCATTGTCACATCCTTTTTCATGGATCTCGAGACGCTGGATCACCTCGCGGGCAAGATTGTCATACACGCGTTTGAGGCTTTCCGCCTCAACCAGAAAGGTGGCGGGCACGGACCTGCAGTCGGCTTTTTCGGGGAACAGCGAGTAGGGTATAACTGTCGAAAAGAACGTTCCGGGCGGGAAAGCGCCTTTCATGACCGACAAGACGTCCAGGTCATAGGGGTTATTGGCATCAAACATGGAAAGAACAAGCCCCAGCAGGGCAAAATCTCCATTCACCCGGTCCCTGATCCGGCTCAGCAGGTCAAGAAGCAGGGGCAGCGCCTTCACCGACTTGGCTCTGCAGGTCACCGGGATAATGACGGACCCGGAACTGGCCAGAAGCGCCGCATTCAATGGGCCGGCGTCACCGGCGGTATCAACAATCGTCAGGTCATACCCGGAGGCAACGGCCTGCAAATGCTCCCCCAGCTTTGACAGGCGACCTTTCCGTGAACCGTGGGTCAGATAAAACACATCAACGGGTGAGCGAATGCCAAGGTGCAGCATGGATAACGGCATGCTGTCCGAATCAAGAACAATGTCTCCCTCACCCGCCTCCCCCCGTACCACCTGCACCAGGCCGACGTCACATTTTTCTCTCATGCCGACGGACCGGGACAGGCTTTCCTTGGGGTCCCCGTCAACGAGCAGCACCCTGTAACCGGCGGCGGCAAGGCTGGTGCCAAGATTCAGGGCCATGAGGGTCTTCCCCTCTCCTCCCTTATACGATGCGATGGAAATTATCGGGTTCACCTTTCTCTCCTGCCGGGCTGCATTTCAAAGTTCCCTCCTACCCTCTCCCGCGAGAGGGTTCCTGAACGGCAAGGTTGCCGCTCAACAGGGCGTTGAGAATACTGTTCAGGTTATCATCAAGCTCCCCCTGCATGGCAGCGCAGAGAACAGCCGCGCCGGCAGGAAGGATAAAACTGACCTGGTCAATATCCGGGAACTCTTTCAGATTTGATTTCGCTCTCAAAAGCGCGCCTTTGGGGACAATGGATTCAATGTTCTCATTGATTTCATCCAGCGTAGTGCCGATGAAAAGCAGTAACGATTCAATATTCCCAAGTTCCTCACCACTCCTTTTTCCGTAGTTGATGACAAAACTCCCGATACCGAGCATAAAAAGACGCAACAGGGCCTCCCTGCCCCGCCAGGACGCCTGCCGGACATCAAGTATGGCGCCGTTGGCGACAACCAGCTCTCCATTCATCTCGGGAAACCGTATTACCGCGCTCTTGCCGCTGAACGAAAACATATGGAGCAGCTCGAAAAGTCCAAGGTCTTCAAGGTTCCCCTGCACGTCGCCGTCCTGCCGGCTTCCCGCCCCCCTTCTCCTCAAAACCGCTTTTATTCTGGCGATCAGCTCCGGACCGGTAAACGGTTTGACAACAAAATCGTCAGCGCCATGCTCCAGTCCCTTGACCTTCAAATTTTCCCGGCTCAGGCTGCTGAGAAAGATAACCGGAATTTCATCTGTTCCTTTCTCAGCCTTCAGACGGCGCAAAATCTGAAACCCATCCATTCCGGGCATGTTGATATCAAGAATAATGAGATCTGCCGGCTCGGCGCGCAACATGCCCAGCGCCTCTTCACCGCTGGCCGCGTGCAGGCTCCGATAGCCGTTGACGACCAGCAGGGACTCGAGAAGCGAATGCATGGCCGCATCATCGTCAATGCAGAGAATGATGCTCTTTCGGGACTCAGGATTTTGATTTTCCATGACGAGCTACCATATCCGCACCCGGTGGCGAAGCATACCCTTCACGCTCCAGCCCCGCGAGGAAGCCGTCCGGACCCTACCGGAACGACAGAGTCCGGAAGGGGCTGCATGTGCGAAAGATCGCGGTTCAGGCCGGGTCAGGACTGACCCGGTATGGTGTAGGAATCTCCCATCAGATCCAAACCGCACTGCAATGTCTCCACCCAATCGATAAACCTGTTCACGTTTTCCTTGCCTTTGAACAGGGCGCCGTGCTGCGGCGCGATAATTTCGATATCCAGACGCCGGGCCATCTCTGCCCACATCCGCAGCGCCTTGTTGCAGGGCATGTAGCGCTTGTGAAACGGCTCCATGTACTGCAGATGGGCATCAAAATCATCGACGAAAAGCGACGCGGTTCCGACCGATGCTCCAAGATCACCGGAATAGAGAATTTTCGACACCGGATCATAGACCTGGAAATTTCCGGTTGAATGGAGAAAGTGTGCCGGAATGAACTGCAACTCGCACCCTCCGACAGAGAGAACCATTCCCTCGTCTTCAATGGGATGAATCCGATCCACAACCATTTTATCCACACCGAAATGGGTGATGAACCGCATCCAGACCGAAGGCAGGTAGCCTTCGGCGCTGGTGGTCATCAACCAGCCATTCGCTGCCGCGATTATGTCCGGATCCTGATGTGAAAAAAAGATATACTCCAAGTTGCCGATGGGAGCGACACCTGACAACCGGGAGAACAACTTGTTAAAAATTTTATGACCGCCGGGGTCGAGACAGATCATCTCGTCGCCGTGTGAAATGATATGTTGATTGGTTTCAACCATATGCCCTTCAGAGAGGTCGTTCAGGCAAATATTTTTATGTGTTTCATCTGAAAAAATCTCGTGCATTTTTTCCTCGTTCAAAACTGGTAAATCCAGGGAAGATATCCTGATATCAGGCATGCGGCGCCGCGGGACACCGGTGAGACAGGCGCCAATATTTTCCGGAAATCCTATGACAGTATTTCCTCGAGTGTCTTTGAGGTCCGCGAAACGTCAAGAAATATCAGGCCCAGCTTGGCTTCGGGCCGCGTGATGGCAACCAGCATCGCGTTGGGGCCGGCATTGGACAGGATGACATAGCCATCTTTTCCCTTGACAAAGAGCTGCTCAAGCGCCCCCCTCTTCAACTCGTTCGCAATGCGCGTTCCCATGGAAAGCATGACCGCGCTCATGGCTGCCACGTGGTCTTCTTCCATCGACTGCTGCAGGGAACTTGCAATAATCAGTCCGTCCTCCGAGACAACGGCACAGCCTTCAATATCAGCCGAAGCTGACTGCAGGCTGTCCAGCGCCTGTTTCAGCAACTCATTTCGCAACATTTGTATCTCCTTGATCGATATTCGATTTTCCCGGGGGTTACATACCCCTTTCATCCGCCCACATACTTAAAAAGAATGACAATCATTGTCAATACTTTTCCAAAACAGATCGAGCGAAAACAGGCACCTCGCTTTTGAACGATCAGCCCGGCTTACGGATTCAGGATTTTTTCATTTTACCTTGCGACTGGTTACGGGAAATCTCCGCCGAAAAATGGGTGCACTCAGCGGATTGCTTGCGGCAGGAGTTAAAAAAAACTATTATCAGGAGGGTCGGTTCCGCCCAAAGCCGCGAACCCGACGGATCCGCATAGCAACGTGTTGAATTATCGTGATTGCGAAGTGACAATGAAGAAAGAAGATTACATCCTTCTGCTCATCGCCCTCGTGCTTGCGGCAGCCATGGTGGCGACCGTCTTTATGGGCGGAGAAAGGAGCAGGCATGGAGTTGGTGGCGTTGATGACGCCAACTCCATGCCTGCCATCCTTACGACCCCTGTACTGTCGGCAGACCGGCCTCCCGCCAGTCCGCGAAAATGGCCTGGTTGATATTTTTATAGCCAAGTTTCATCAGCTTTCGGTAGGCGTTGTAGCTGCGACCGCCGGAATTGCAGTAGACAATGATCTGTTTTTTC
>JAJRVA010000246.1 GCA_024277485.1 Deltaproteobacteria bacterium
AGTCGATTTACCAACATTAGGACGACCGACAATTGCTACTATGGACATGATTTTCTATTGATATCAAAATCATTTAGTTAGTTGTAAACTTTTGTATCCTGCCATCTGCATCAACAACGGGTATCTGGCCAAGAGTTTTTTCCCGCATCAAGGCCAGAACTTCAAAGCGGCTGCTGGTATCACTGGCAACAACAGGATCCGGATTCATAATCCCCCGGACCGGTTCCTCAAGCGAGACATTGCGCAGGATGCACCGGCGGATGTCCCCGTCCGTAACCGTGCCTAAAAGACGATTTTTCTCATCGACAACCAGCGCGATCTGCAGGGAAGACTCATCGATAACCTTCATGGCCTCTATAATCGTAGCATCTGCCCTGATGAGTGTTTTTTTCCAGTCTTTCATATTATGTACGCCTCTTTTGCAAAACCCGAAAAGGGGACATTGTGCCGTACAAAAATTGTCGGCAGATCAAATGGTCATCCGCTTCTGGAGAAGTTTGCTTGAATATTCCACTCCGGCCAGGACCTCAGCGATTTTCTCACCCGCCCGGCCGTCTCCATACGGGTTTTCCACCTTGCGGCACTGTTCCCGAAAATGTGCATCAGAAAAACCAAATTGAATCTTTTCATATATCTGTTTCGCATCGTACCCCACATCAATGACATTCGTGGCTCTAAGCCGTCCTTTCTGGCGAGGACCGATATTGATTGTCGGGCACCTGAAGACCGGGGTCTCCTTGATACCGGACGAAGAGTTGCCTGCGCACACAACCCGGCATGTCATGTCTCCGGCAAGAGCAAGGATCCCATGGTAATAATACGTTCCCAGTGTGCGGTGGAGCTGGATATTCGCGTCGCTCCGCCCGGCAATCATGGTCTGCAGCCATTCGATGATCTTCACGCCGCCGGCATCATTATTCGGATAGGTGATAATGACCTGGCATCCCTCGGCTGCCAGTTTTTCCAGGGCCTGCAGAGATGCCTCCACCTGTTCAACAGCACGGTCAAACTCCGTGGTTACAGAATGCTGGGTAAAGAGGATGACCGGTTTTGACAGATCAAGTCCATACTTCATGCGTATTTCATCGGGCGAGGCAAACCGGCCCCTTACTATCATGTCAATAGACGGCAGTCCGACATTATGTACCCGCCACTCCTCTTCCCCCATCTTCAGGACTCTTTCTTTTGCCTGCTCGTTGGTGGTGAAATGCAGGTGAGACAGCTTGGTCATGGCATGGCGCACGGAATCATCCAGCGCGCCTCCTTCTGTCAGATCGCCCCCCTCCACGTGGGCCACGGGAATGTTCATCTGGGACGCGGCAATGACTGCTGCAAATCCTTCAAACCGGTCGGCGTACACGACCAGGATATCCGGCTTCATCTCTTCAAGAACATCAGACATGGCAATAATACCGCTGCCAATGGCCCTGGCGGTTGAATACAAGTCATCTCTTTCAAGGTGAATTGCCGGGGTGGCATGAACCGTGTACCCGTCGCTTCGGATCATGTCCAGGGTGTTGCCGAAGTTGTTGTCAAGATGCGCCCCGGACACGATCAGCCTGTACTTCAGTTCCGGGTGGTGGGCAACCGCCTCAAGAATCGGCAGCTGCAGACCGTACTCGGCCCTGTTGCCGGTAAATATTGCAACCTTCTTTTTCACGTGAGTGCCTTCAGAAGAACGGAAATTCCTGTTTCAAGATCCACCTCCGGCTGCCATAAAAAATCGCGCCGGGTTTCGCGTATATCCACCACAAGCCTGGAAAGTGGTACCCGTTGCCGACCGCCGGTGATTTCATACTCCCGGCAGCCGGATTTCCGCACAATAATCTCACACAGCTCCCTGATGGATGTGCCGATACCCGTGCCCAGGTTGTACAGCCCGGTGCCGCTTCCGAGAGCCATGCTGCAAATTCCCCTGGCCACATCATCCACCCAGATAAAATCCCGCACCGGAGAGAGATCCATCAACCTGATAACGCCGCTGCCGGCTTTCAGTTGGTCTAAAATGCATGACATCACATTGGCAGACGACATCCCGGGCCCGTACACGTTGGCGATCCGGGCAACAGCTGTTGCCCGACCCTGGTCCAGCAAAATCTGTTCACAGGTGAATTTCATCTCCGCATATGGTCCCCGGGGAATGATCTCCTCTCCGGTACTCCGCAGCCCCTGCAGCCGGTCGCTGTACACGGCCACGGAAGACCCATACACATATCTGCCGTAGGAGGCCCCGCATAGATCCCGGGCCAGGCAGCATGCCTGTTCAAAGCCGTCGGATGCGCCGGCAGCCGTGTTGGGCTCGGCCAGGTGAACCAGCACGTCTCCCCCGGGCACTTTTTTATATTCATCAACCCGCACATAGTCCGGCAATGAGGAGGGTGAGCGGCCGACCCCGACCACATCGCGTCCCTGCTCCTGCAGCAGGGTCACGACCCGGGAGCCGATAAACCCGCCTGCTCCGGTAACCACAATTCTCACGGACCTTCTTCCTCGACATCGTCATGCGACAGCAGGATGTCAGGGTCAATATCCCGGGCTGCCGTACGACCCAGCAGTTCGTCATACCTGACAGCCTTGAAATCCCCGGTGCCGGGACGCTTAACCCACAGATTGTCCCTGGTGAAAAATTCTCCCTTTTTGACGGGCCTGATGGTGACCACCGAGGCAAAGGCGAAATCGATGGTCGGTTTCTCCGCCTCCACCGGCCCCTTTGCCCCCCCGCGCGCGGCAAAAATTATTTCAGACCCCCTGATGAGTTCTTTCAACTCCTGTCCATCCATGGAGCAGACAATGTCCGGACCGGTACGGTCCTTGCTGTCGGTGAAGTGTCTTTCCAGGATAGAGGCACCCAGCGCCACGGCCCCAAGGCAGGGGTAATTTGATATCGTATGGTCAGACAACCCCACAACGGCGTCTGGAAATGCTTCCCGAAGCTGTGTAATAGCACCGAGACGAACAAGTTCCGGAGGCGTCGGGTAGACATTGGTACAGTGCAGCAAGGCATAGGGTATGCTATATTTTCTGAAAATATCCACCGAGCGGCCTATGCTTTCAATGGTATTCATGCCGGTACTCAGGATAACCGGTTTGCCGCAGGAGGCAATATGCTCGATCAGGGGATAGTTATTGCATTCGCCCGAGCCGATCTTGTATGCCGCCACTCCCATCTTCTCCAGCCTGACTGCGGCGGCCCGGGAAAAGGGGGTGCTGAGAAAGATGGCCCCGCGCTCCTCCACGTACCGTTTCAGTTCAATTTCCTGCTCTTCCGACAGGGCGCACCGCTTCATGATGTCATAGATGGAGTCTTCGGTATGCCCGGGTATGACCTTTTTCGCCACTGCGG
>JAJRVA010000247.1 GCA_024277485.1 Deltaproteobacteria bacterium
TGATGAGATAAAAATTGAGAGTTACGGGCTTTCGATGTCGGAGTTCAAACCCGGCTGTCTTCACCTTGCCAGGAAGGTCGCATCTATTGTTGTGTCAAAGGAGAGCTTTGGTGGATTTCCAAGAGTCTCCACCCAGAGAACCAGGTACGATTGCGGTGGTTGCGAAGGATTGATCCATTTCGAGTACAAAAAGGACAAGGATTTTTCCACCCTGCAGATGAAACTCCTCGAAGAGGCGGAAGCACAACGCCGGAAAAAGCATCTTCAACAGTACTTCGGGGTACTGCGCTCGATTAAACTGTTTGATTCTCTGGAAGATGATGCCCTGGCGGACATTACCCTGCTGCTTGATTTCAAAGTTGTTCCCTTTGGCAAGATAGTCGTCAAGAAAGGATCACCAGGCACCAATTTCTGTATAATACTGGAAGGCCTTGTCGAGATGAGAGCTGACGATGGTTCTAAACTGGTGGATCTTGGCGAAGGGGAAATGTTCGGTGAGATGAGTCTGCTTTCGTCGGAGCCCTACTCACACACAATTGTTTCCTTAAATACCGTCAAGCTGGCTTTGCTCAGTGTCAAGAACTTCAAGGAAATACTGAAGAAATACCCGGTACTGCAGATGTTTCTGTTCAAACTGCTGGTGGAACGGGCCCAGGCCATGACACTTAAATCCGGCAATATCGCCTCGGGAATGAGTGGAGAACTTTCCGAGATAGCGCCGGTTGATCTTTTTCAGCTGATTCATGCTTCCGGAAAAACAGGAATTGTGGATTTCACCCTCAGCAAGGGGCGGGGGATGGCCTTTTTCAGGGATGGTGAAGTCGTCTACGCCGGCTATCGCAAGCTGCGCGGCAAGGAGGCGCTCTATACTCTCATGGGACTGACTGACGGTCACTTCACCTATACCAAGGGGATTCCCGATGTCCTCGAGAAAACACCCCCCATCGGCAGTTTCATGAGTATGATGATGGAAGGTGTGCAGAGCCTCGATGAAAGTCGGGATTCGGAAAACCATGGTGATAGCTGAGAGTGTGTGCTGCCTGTTCATAAGCAATGACAAGGCAGCAGGCTAAACGAAACAGATAGGCTGTACGTAGCCGCTCCTTCGCCGGAGCTCTTATCGGATACGAAAGCGTGCCCACTTTCCGCTGCACGAGTCGGTCATCTCATGGCCTTTGATGTTGACCTCAACATCACGCCATTCAAAGCGTTCCCTGCCTGCCACGTTACCTCAAAAAATAAATCCGTCCCCTTTTTCTGATGATTTCACCTTAAAATGGCATTTTTAAGTTGTTGAAATTGCATGAGAAAAAAATAAAAATGGCTGGGGGACAGGGATTCGAACCCCGATAGGCAGAGTCAGAGTCTGCTGTCTTGCCATTAGACCATCCCCCAGTATGTGAAAGGTCTGTACTGATGTTTTCTCGGAAGCTGAATAAAATAGAGGGAACACAAGAAGAAGTCAAGTAAAAATCATCTCAATCCCCCCATCGTTTCATACCTGAAACCTGAATTCGCAGGTGATCGCAGAGCCGCCCTGCAAAATGGGCAGCCATGTCCTCCAGAGATGCAGGGTGGTGATAAAAAGAGGGCATGGGAGGGAAGATAACCGCGCCTGCATCGGCCAGTGCGAGCATGTTCTTGAGGTGTATTCTGTTCAGGGGAGTTTCCCGGCAGGCCAGGAGAAGCGGCCGGCGCTCCTTCAGGGTCACGTCGGCAGCCCGGTGTATGAGGTTGCCGCTGAATCCGTCTGCGATCGCCCCCAGGGTGCCCATGGTGCAGGGAAGGACAAGCATGGCATCATAGAGGCTTGAGCCGCTGGCTGGCGGGGCGGTAAAGTCGTTGAGATCAAACCACCGGCCAACGCCTGGAAGTTCCTCAGGTTTCATATCGAGTTCAAGCTGCAGGACCTGGCGCCCGGCATCCGAAACAATGGCGTGGACCTCCACATGGTTTTGCTGCAGCATCTCGAGCAGTGCAGGGACATACAGCATACCGGTAGCACCGGTTACAGCCAGAATGATTCGTTCGGGCTTTTGCATGATTATTTCGCTCCAATATAGATGGTGACAATACCAAAGGTCGTGGGCCTGCATTCTGTTGAACTGAAACCGGCACTTTTCATCATGCCCAGGAGTTCTTCCGGTTCATAAAAGGCGGCAATGGAACTGGCAAGATACTCGTAGGCCTCCTTGTCGCCGGACACAAGGCCGGCAACTCCGGGCAGTACCTTGTTCAGGTAAAAGTTGTAGAGCGGCCTGATCAGGGGATTCTTCGGCCGGGAAAATTCCAGGATCAGCAGCTTCCCCCCGGGCTGCAGTACCCGGTACATCTCGTTCAGCCCCTGTTGTGTCCTGGAGAGATTTCTGACTCCGAAGGCGACGGTACAGCCCCAGAAGGTGGAATCCGGGGCAGGTATTTCCTCGCCGTCCCCGCAGACCGGAAAAATCCTGGCCCTGCGAAGGTCATCAGGCAGGGCCTGTACACCGCTGCGCAGCATGTCTTTACAGAAGTCAACCGCAAGGACCCGGCGGTTTTTCGCCTGCCTGGTCAGTTCAAGGGACAGGGGCAGGGTACCGGCACACAGGTCAAGGACGGGACCTTCGGGGAATTCCCTGAGCAGCCGGGTGGTTTTCCAGCGCCAGTACCTGTCAATCTGAAAGGAGAGCAGTGAGTTGAGCAGGTCATACCGGGAGCTGATGGAGGCAAACTTGTCCCGGACAAATTTTTTCTTGTCTTCAGGTTGATTCATGACCTCAGGTGTCTCTTTTCTCACCGTGGTGGAGTTTTCAGGAAAGAATTTCAACGGCAGGGCCTGTTTGTCAGCTTCGCCCCGCCGGATGAGATACGAAAAAAAATGCTCCAGTCCTCCCTGGTTGTCAGACCCGAGGTCATACTGGATGGTTTTCAGGTACTGATAACAGGATTCAGGGCTCATTGGAATACGCGGGGCCACGGTTGTACAGATTTCCTCCAGCCCTTCAAGACCCGCATCACGGCATTCAAGCAGGGCGGTCCGGATTGCATGAAGACTGTCGGGGTCAGCCCGGACAAATTCTTCGCGTACCACGCAGAGGGCAAAGACAAAGGGCAGCCCTGTTTTCGTGTTCCACACCTCGGCCAGGTCGATACGGTGCGCATAGGAATCCTGGATTTTCAGCCGCAGCGCTTCATCACCTATTGCCAGTACTCCGGCAATATCGTCTTCATAGTTACGATAATCAAAGATTTCGCCAACCTTGTATTCCGGGAGAACATGGTAAAATTCCTCCAGGATGATCTTCACCAGTGCAATGGAAGTGTCAGACTGGCCGGTAAGCAGGATACGCTTGCCGGACAGCTCGGCAACCGGCACCTTGGAGAAAAGATAGACACTGCCCACAGGGCCGTTGGCGCTGATGGACAGGTCGGCAAGTATCCTGTAGCGGGCCGGCCTGACTGCGTATTCACACGAAGAAACAAAACCGAGATCCAGTTCGTCCAGGGCCAGCATCCGGTTCAGGGTGCTTGGTGGTGCTTCGAGTATTTTCCATTCCGGCCGCCTGACGCGACGCTTCCACATTTCATTGATGGGCGCCGTGTTGATATAGTTGACCATCCCGATTCTGGCCTTGGACGCACCACTCATTGGATCCACTCCGGGATTTTTTTTGCCTTGCCGGCAACGAGGAATGCAAGCACAGCTTCCTCCGTGTCCACTCCCTGCGGCAGTTCCAGTGCCAGAAATTGACTTTTCCTGCCCGGTTCAAGTGAACCATAGTCCTGAGCCAGTCCCAGGGCAGCCGCACCTCCCATGGTGGCCATTGCCAGTATGTCTGATGGATAAAGTCCGGGGTTTTCCTGTTTCAGCAGCCGCATTTCACGCCAGATTGAGAGTTCGGGATTGCTTGCCCGGCTGTCAGTGCCTAAAGCAGGAAGAATACCATGGTCAAGAAAAAGCTGCACCGGTGCTTTTCCAACATTCAGATACCGGTTGCTGCCGGGACAGAGACAGACTTTTGCCCCGCTCTCAGCCAGGATTTGCACCTCCTGCCTGCTTACGTGTATACAATGCACACACAACGTCAGTCTGTCCAGTACTCCCAGGCTGTCGAGATAGTGTACTGAACCCTGCCTGTCCCCGGGTGCGGGCGGGGTGTATGATTGCTCAATAAAACCTCTATGGAGAAGAAATTCAAAAAGTTCACCGGAACCGCTCCGGATCATATCGTTTTCCGAGTCGGGTTCGGCAACATGGATGGAAAAGGGATGGTTGAGTTGCCGGGACCTGTCCTTGACCGACCGGATAAGCTCCGGATGGGTGGAATAGGGCGCATGCACGGTATAGACCATGGAATCCGGCGCATTGCGCAGTTTTTGAAGTATTGCCCGGCGGGTCCTGGGCGATCGGCCGAGGACCTCGTGAAAATGGACCAGGATACCAGGAAAGATGCTGCCTGCCTGCAGACCGATATCCGTGTTGCCGATATCACCGAGGGCGATTACACCACGCTCATACTGTTCCATGAGAGCTGCATGGGCGGCTTTTTCAGCCTCAGGCCCTGTTGCGCCTTGTTTTTCACGGGTGGTGATCAGTTGTTCGATCCATCCGGTAAATCCTGCGGAGGGATTTTTTGAAAAAATCCGAATATGAGAAAGCTCAAGATGGGTATGCGCGTTAACCAGGGCCGGGAGAAGAACGCGGTTGTCATGATTGTGCCGGCGGGCATCCGGATATTTTTTCTGCATCTGCCGGTAATCACCGACAGCAATGATCCTGCTGCCGGCAACCGCAACAGCGCCGTCCTCGATAACAGGTTGTGAGACCGGAACAATCCAGGATGCGCGGTGAAGGGCAGGTGTGGGCACGGGATTTTCCCTGCTTACACAAGGGTGTAGTCCATCAGTCTCTGCCTTGGCGTAAAGCCCGCATTACTGACCAGTCGCTGAATTTCCTTTTCAGACAGCCGGAAATGGACCCCTGCCGCCGCGACCACATTTTCCTCGATCATGGTGCTGCCGAAATCGTTGGCCCCGAAAAAGAGGGAAAGCTGGGCAATCTTGGGCCCCTGGGTTACCCACGAGGCCTGGATATTGTCCACGTTATCAAGAAAAATACGGCTTAAGGCCAACATTTTCAGGTAGCCGAAGGCGGTTTCTTTCTGGATGTCATCACTGGAGGCCAGGGCGGTATTGTCCGGCTGGAACGGCCAGGGGATAAAGGCTGTGAATCCCGAGGTTTCGTCCTGCAGGTCACGGATCCGCTGCAGATGTTCAAGACGCTCTGCCATGGTTTCGATGTGGCCGAACATCATGGTCGCTGTGGTGCGCAGGCCCAGAAGATGCGCATCCCGCATGACGGAAATCCATTCATCTGCCGAGCATTTGCGGGGTGCCAGTGCCTGGCGAACCCTGTTGGTCAGGATTTCCGCGCCGCCTCCGGGTATGGAGTCAAGCCCGGCATGGATAAGTCTTTCCAGTACCGTGCGGACAGGCAGACCGGACAGGGAGGCAAAGTGGCAGATTTCAGGAGGTGAGAAGCCATGCACATGGATATCCATGGATTTCATGAACCTGAGCATGTCCTCGTAAAATTCCAGAGGCTTGTCCGGATGCAGACCACCCTGCAGGAGAATCTGGGTGCCGCCTGATTCTTTTGTTTCAGTTATTTTCTGCTGCAGTTCGTCCCGGGACAGGATGGATCCGGTTTCATCTTCCGGAGCCTTGAAAAAAGCACAGAATTTGCAGGCGGAAATGCAGATATCGGTGTAATTGATATTGCGGTCTATGACATAGGTGACATACGGCTCAGGATGCAGGCGCCGCCGGATGGAGTCAGCCAGGAAGCCGAGTTTATGCAGGTCATTGCCCGCGGCCAGCGTCAGGAACTCATCACCGCCGATACGTTCACCTGTCAGTACTTTTGCAGCAATGTGGTCCATGCCGGAATCAGTAGGTTTTCAGTACATTGTAAAGGGTGTCTCTTTCCACCGGTTCCCGGCCGGCCTCTCGTATAAGCCGGATAAGGGTCCTGTGCCCCAGGGCCTGGTCCGTATCAGCGCCGGCCATATGGGTAATGACTTCTTCCTTGACCGTGCCGTCCATGTCATCAGCCCCGAACGACAAGGCTACCTGGGCCAGCTTGGGGCCGATCATGACCCAGTATGCCTTGATATGGGGAAAATTATCAAGCATCAGCCTGGCAACGGCTATGTTTTTCAGGTCATCGATCCCGGTGGTACCTGACTGGTCAGCCATTTCAGTATTCTTGGGATGAAAGGCCAGGGGGATGAAGGCAAGGAAACCACCTGTTTCATCCTGGGCCTGTCGCAGGGTATCAAGATGCTCCAGCCGTTCATCAATAGTCTCAATGTGTCCATAGAGCATGGTTGCATTGGTGTTGATCCCTGAGCGGTGCGCTGTTTTTGCCACCTCGATCCATCCCCGGCCGGAGAGTTTTTTCTCACAGGTTAGTTCACGGATACGGGGACTGAAGACTTCCGCACCGCCTCCCGGTATGGAACCCAGTCCAGCGGCCTTCAGTTCTGCAAGCGTCTCGCTGACCGATTTGCCGGCCAGTTCAGCCAGGTGATAAATTTCAACACAGGTAAAGGCCTGGATATGGACATCAGGCCGTATCTCCCTGATACCCTGAAGCAGCTCCAGGTAATAGGAGTAGGGCAGGTCCGGATGAATACCACCGACCATGTGGATCTCGTTGATCGGCTCATCAAGACGGTGCCGGACTTTCTGCTTCACCTCGTCGACATTCATCTCATAGGCAAGGTCGGAGTCCTTGTCCTTGCCGAAAGCGCAGAATTTACAGAGGTTTGTGCAGATGTTGGAATAGTTTATATGCTGGTTATAAATAAAGTATGCTTTATTGCCGTTTTTCTTTTCACGGACAATATTGGCAAGAAAGCCCAGGCTGAGAATGTCGTTTGATTCAAACAGGCGCCTTCCGTCATCCAGGTCCAGCCGTGTGCCTGCATGGACTTTTTCAAGAATATCACCAAAACCGGCTTTTTGAACAAGAGCGTCCATGAGATATTTGCTGGGCGGACTGGACTTTTAATCCAGGAAAAAACGGAGTTTTTCGCGCCGGCTCGAATGGCGGAGACGGTTAAGCGCTTTTTTCTCGATCTGACGGATACGCTCACGGGACACATTGAACCGCTTGCCGATTTCTTCCAGGGTGTATTCCGCCTTTTCGCCGATACCGAAACGGAGCCTGATAATTTTTTCCTCGCGATCGGTCAGGGAAGAGAGTACTTCCGCCACCCGGCCGGCAAGTTCACGGTTCTGGACCGCGTCATAGGGGGATTCGGATTCCTGGTTTTCAAGGAAATCGCCCAGGGTGGAGTCATCATCACCCACCGGTGTCTCCAGGGAAATGGGTTCCCTGGATGCCTCCAGGATCGCCAGGATCTTGTCCATGGGCAGATCCGTCATCTTGGAGATTTCCACCGGGGTCGGTTCCCGGCCCAGTTCCTTGAGCAGCGAATAGAAGGCCTTGAAAAACTGGCTGCGCAGTTCCAGAAAATGAACCGGAAGCCGGATTGTCCGTGTCTTATCAAGAATGGCCCGGGTTATGGCCTGGCGTATCCACCAGGATGCGTAGGTGGAAAACTTGTTGCCCTTTTTATAGTCGAACCGGAAAACAGCCCGCATGAGGCCGAGGTTTCCCTCCTGGATAAGGTCGGCCAGGGTCAGTCCCTGGTGCATGTACCTTTTTGCAATGGAAACAACAAGGCGCAGGTTGGCCCGTATCATGGCGTCTTTTGCCGTTTCAATAGAGCGGTTGTACGCTTCCAGCCTGGTGTGGAGCTCGAAGAGTTCCCGGATGTCGAGGTGCTTTTGCGCCGCCACCATGACACAGTGACGCATGTAGTTGAGCTGCTGTTTCTTGGGTTTGAGGGTGGGATCTCTTTTTTCCCAGAGATCAATACGGTCAACCAGCATTTTCATTTCCGTGGTGTCGGAGCTGTCCGCACGGATTGCTATGATAATGGCATCAAAACCTTCCCGTATGGTCTTGGAGTACTTTGCCTCGTCTTCAGGGGTCAGAAGATCAAACTGCCCCATTTCCCTGAGGTAGGTGGTCGTTGTTTCCTCGCTGTCATGTTCTTCGCTGTTCGGCAGGGCATCCGAATCAACACCATCAGGCAGGGATTTTGACTTTCCGGTCCAGTCTTCACCGGAAAGAGTTTTTTTCTTTCCAGATTTTTCCTGGGTAACTATCTGAATGTTGTTTTCACCCA
>JAJRVA010000248.1 GCA_024277485.1 Deltaproteobacteria bacterium
CAGGTGACAGGTGACAGGTGACAGGTGACAGGTGACAGGTGACAGGTGACAGGTGACAGGTGACAGGTGACAGGTGACAGGTGACAGGTGACAGGTGACAGAGTATAATATGGTGAAGTTTGCAGTCAACCGCCATTTTTGTTTTTTTTAATGGAACGCTGAACAGTTATGCCTGACGAAAATTATATAAAACATGGTATTAGCCGTGCCGTGGCCCTGCAGCTGCTTGACCTGCAGGCCATGCAGGATATTGCGGGCGATCCCGGCTTGTAATTTTTCCTGCTCCTGACAGCTGAATTTCAACGGAGACGACGTGCATGGAACGAATAACAAACCTTGTTGACCTGTGCTCTTCCAACGAGCTCAAGAACCAGTGCCGGGCCGCCGGCAGGGCTGTCCTGACAGCAGGAAATATCATCGGGGAACTCTACGACAAGCCGCACTCCATAAAGATGAAGGGTGCAATTGATCTGGTCACCGAGGCGGATGTTGCGGCTGAAACCGCCATTATCGCCTCCCTGGATGAAGATGCCCCGGGGATAGCCGTCATGGCCGAAGAGTCTTTCAACAGCGAGCTGGACCCAAGTAAGGGGAAAGTATGGGTCATCGACCCGCTGGACGGCACCACCAACTTTGCGCACGGGATTCCTTTTTTTGCCGTGTCTCTCGCCCTGCTGGAAAACGGGAAACCCCGGCTCGGCATGATATACTGTCCCATGCAGGACGAGTTGTTCTGTGCCGCACCGGGCTGCGGAGCCTGGCTGAACAACAGATCCATTAAGACTACTGACACGGAATTCCTTCTTCAGGCCCTGGTGGCAACGGGTTTTCCATACGATATTCACGCCCACCTGGCCCGCATCACATCGCAACTGCAAGCGGTCCTCCCCAAGGTCCGTGATATCAGGCGGTGCGGCGCCGCGGCCGTGGACCTGGCCTATGTGTCCTGCGGCCGGCTGGACGCGTTCTGGGAACTGGACCTCAAGCCCTGGGACACTGCTGCCGGCTGCCTCCTGGTCAGTGAGGCAGGCGGCCGGGTCAGTGATTTGCTGGGCCGGGAATATTCACCGTTCAAACAGGAAATTCTGGCCACAAACGGCAGGCTGCATCCCCTGATGCTTGAGCTGCTTTCATGAACAGGACGCTTCGCCTCGAAGCGTCACCATTGCCGCTGTGGCTGATGCACGGCCTGCTGCTGATCGCCGCAAGCCTGGTGTCCACATCGTTTACCGTGGGCAAGGCCATTGCAGCGGGACTTGACCCGGCTGTTCTGACCCTGCTCCGCTTTTTCCTGGCCGCCCTGCTCTTCCTGCCCTATATACACATTCGTTACACCCTGGCCCGGCCATCCTGGTCAGCCCTGGGCCGGTACTCGATTATCAGCGGAGCGCTGGTCGCCTTTTTCTGGCTGATGTTTGCTGCTCTGCAATCGACCACGGCATTGAACACCAGTGTTATTTTCACGCTGGTACCGGGCATTTCAGGGATCTACAGCGCTCTTGTCCTGCGGGAACGGCTGGGCCGGTACCGATTGCTGGCCCTGGGCCTGGCCATGACCGGAGCGCTCTGGGTCATCTTCCATGGTGATATTGCACGACTGCTGCACCTGCAGCTCGGCAGGGGCGACCTGCTCTTTTTTTACGGCTGTCTCTTCATGGCCGCCTATACACCCCTGGTCAAACTCCTGCACCGGGGCGAACCCATGGCAGTCATGACCTTCTGGGTCCTGGTAACCGGCAGCATCTGGCTTGTGGTTTTAGGAGGGAACCGCCTTGCAGCAGTGGACTGGGGCGCTGTTGCCCCCATGGTCTGGTGGGGAATTGTCTACCTGGCCATCTTCTGCACCATCATCACCTTTTTCCTGACCCAGGTCGCCACTCTCAGCCTTGGTCCTACCCGGGTCATGGCCTACAGCTACCTGTATCCACCCATGGTCCTGGTGATCGACTGGCTCATGGGACACGGACTGCCGCCACTGAGGACCATCGTAGGCGTGGTGATCATCGTGCCGGCCATGGTTATCGTCCAGCATGGAGCAGGGAAGACAGGTAAAAGTTCATAAAGTTGAAAGTTTAGAATATGCAGCCTTCGACTGATTGGAAAATATTAACGGATAAATCAACATCGATAATATTTCACAGCCTTCCAGCTTTACCAACTTTACTAACTTTATAAACTTTCAACTTGCGCAAGGCCTTGCGCGATCTCCTCCTGCAGGGAGAGAACCGTACCCAGGGGATCTTCAGCCGTGCTGATGGGACGACCGATAACCACGTGATCGGCTCCGTTGATGATTGCCTGTCTGGCCGTGGCAACGCGTTTCTGATCATCTTTTGCCACGTCCCTGTTCAACCCGGGCCGGATGCCCGGGGTGACGACAAGGAAATTCCCTCCCAGCGCCTCGCGCAGCGGCTCCGCCTCCAGGGCCGACGAGACCACCCCGTCGCAGCCCAGCTCCAATGCCTTGCGGGCCCGGGTCAGCACCAGGTCGCGCACTGAGCCGGTCATACCCAGCTCGACCATGTCCGACTCGTCAAAACTGGTCAGCACGGTTACGGCCAGGATCTTCATGTCCGCCCTGGCTGCTACGGCGGCCTCGATAATCGGCCTGTTGCCGTGCACGGTGGCAAAACTCACCCCCCTGTTGCTGATCTGTTCCACTGCCAGGTGAACGGTTTCCGGGATATCAAAGAATTTCAAATCCAGCATCACCTTGTTGCCCCGTGCGAGGATGTCATCCACCACGGGCCAGCCACCAGCTAAAAAAAGCTGCAGGCCGACCTTGAAAAACCGGATATGACTGTCAAGCTTGCGTACCCACTCCCCGGCCAACGCGGGGTCAGCAAAATCGAGGGCAAAAATTATTCTCTCATCAAGGGGTATTTTTTTCATCAGGGTTTCCTTTCAGCCTCTCCAGTTCCCCGGATCTTCAGACTGTGATTTCACGTGCGGCAGGATAATGACACTTTACCTCAGGTAACCCTGCTCCTCAAGATAGAGCATGATTTCCTGGACCGCCTCGGCAGGGGTCAGGGTCGATGTGTCGAGGGTCAGTTCTGGATTTGAAGGTGGAATATACGGATCGGAAACACCTGTAACTCCTTTAATCTTTCCTGCCCTTGCCTTTGCGTACAGTCCCTTGCGGTCGCGCTGTTCACACACCTCAAGCGGGGTGGATACATATACCTCGATGTAGCCGCCATAACAGCTGATAAGTTCACGATTGGCCTGCCTGGACTCTTCATAGGGTGCAATGGGCGCACAGAGAGCAATACCGCCGTTTTTGGTGATCTCGCTGGCCACAAAACCTATTCTGGTCACGTTCAGGTTGCGGTGCTCCCGGGAATACGTCAACTCAGATGACAGGTTTTTCCGGACAATATCCCCATCTAGGAGGGTAACAGGGCGGTCCCGCATTTCCATGAACTTGACCATCAGGACCTGGGCAATAGTTGATTTACCTGACCCGGACAGGCCGGTCAGGAAAATCGTAAACCCCTGTTTTGACCGTGGAGGATACGATTTACGCAGTTCAGCAACGACCTCGGGATAGGAAAACCAGTCAGGGATCTCCAGCCCCCATTCCAGCCTGCGTCGCAGTTCGCGGGAGGAAATGGTTTTCACGTCCTTCTCGTCAACATCTTTCAGAAACACGTACTGGGCCTTGTCCTCAAGGTAGCCCATCTTCCGCTGAGGTACCATATCGATGCCGGTTTCTGAACTGTACCTGTCAACAAACTGCTGCGCGGCATGCCGGGGATAGTACAGATCCCTCTCGGTCCCGGCAAAGGGGTCCGCATGATCGTCGGCAACCATGAAATGACTGCAGCCGAAATTTTTCCGAATGATTGCGTGCCACAGGGCTTCACGGGGTCCGGCCCACCGCCGGGCCAGCGGGGTAATGCCGAGCATCATTATATTTTTTGGAAATTTATAAATGAATTCCCGGTAACAGCGAACATGTGTATAATGGTCGATACTTCCCGGCGACTCCAACCCGACAACGGGATGCAGGAAAATACTGGCGCCGATTTCCCGCGCTGCAGACAGGACCATCTCCCGATGGGCACAATGGAGATACTCCTCGGTGTGGAAGCCAAGGACCCGCCGCCAGCCGTACTGGGTGAAACGCCGGTGTGTTTCAGACGGTGTAAACCGCAGTTCCCTGAAATCATAATGAATCGGCAGGCTGACCCCCTCAACCGGACCGCCTATACAGACAGGATATACCTGCTGGTACAGGTGCTGAACGCCCGGATGCCGGTCAGGATCATCAGTACCGTAGACAAGCCGGGCCTCCATCTTCCTGTCCGGCTTCCAGATATCCTCAATGGTCATGATGGCCAGCAGGAACCCCTCCTGATCATTCAGGGCCAGCTTTTGCCCGGGTTCAAGCGCCTCAGCAAATTTTTCCGGCACATCCAGGCAGATGGGAATGGGCCAGACTGTTCCGTCACCAAGACGATTATCTGCAAGGACGCTCTCATAGTCGGCCCTGTTCAGAAACCCGGTCAGCGGGTATAGCGCCCTGTTCAAAAGGAGTTCCAGGTCACAGAGCTGTCTCTGGTTCAGATCAAGGTCCTGAAAATCAAGCGCACTGTTGCGCAAATCCTCAGCTCTGCGAAAATGAACAATCAGGCTTTCAGAGTATTCCGTCTTTGTATCAAGCATGGTTGCTATGATAAATGAAAAGAATACTCGGAGTCAACCAAAAGCCCGCTCTTTACGCACTTTTTTTAAAGAATTTCAAAGAGTTTTGGACAAAAAAGACAGACACGGCATATCATGAGTATTTCACAGCGCCTGAAAAAGAAAAGCGGCCGGAGACTGTACGGCACCGGCCGCCATTGAGCTGGGCATTATCTGCTTACTTCAATATCAGGGCCGATCTTTTCAACGATCTTGTTTCCTATCCCCTTGACCTGAACAAGATCTTCCTTCTTTTTAAACTTTCCGTGCTCTTCACGGTATTTGACAATGGCCTCCGCTTTTGCTGCCCCAATACCGGGCAGTGCTTCCAGCTCCTGCACCGAGGCCTTATTAATATCGACCTTGGCAAAAGCGGATGTCGCCAGAAACATCATCATCATGACACAAAAACATATTTTTTTCATATCTAACCTCCAGTTATTGTATTATTAATATAACCTCTACCTTGTATCTAAATATATAGAGTATATATTATCATGTCAAATACAAAATATAATATAATAGAATATTATTAACAGTCAGTTAAATGATATATAGGTGATAGTTCGATATTTTGTAACATTATCTATGTTGAAAATTATTTTTATAGAGAAAACCGGATGAACAAATTTTCACATATTAATATATAATATTATTATTACATATAGTTAGTATTTCACCTACAATCCTCTCCAAAGGGCGGAGAGTAAGAAAAACGGGGAGGATGCGACGGGAAGGGGTGACTGCTTAAACGGAATGGAAGTGTTTCCGGTGCCATTTCCAGGCGGTATGGATGATGGATTCGAGGTCCTGGAATTGAGGGTTCCAGTTCAGATTGCTGGAGATACGGTCAGCATTGCCGATCAGACGGGAAGGGTCGCCTGGTCGACGCTGTCCCATTAGAACCGGAATGTCCCTGCCGGTTATCCGCCGGGCTGTTTCAATCACCTGCTGTACGGAAAACCCCTGGCCGTTGCCAAGGTTATAGGCAGTGGATTCAGCTCCGTCTTCAAGGGCCTTCAGAGCCAGCACATGGGCATCGGCAAGATCGGCAACATGGATATAATCACGGACGCAGGTACCGTCCTCAGTGTCATAGTCATCACCAAAGACCGTAATACTCTCCCGTCTACCGGCAGCAACGTCCAGCACCAGTGGAACAAGGTGGGTTTCCGGGTCATGGTCCTCGCCTGTGTCCCCGGCCCGGTCCGCACCGGCGGCATTAAAATAGCGTAAGGCAATGGACCGGAGACCATACGCGGCAGAGAAATCCTGCATGACCTGCTCCACCATCAGCTTTGAGCGGCCATAAGGATTGATCGGCTGCTGAGCGTGATCCTCGGTAATCGTACCCGGCCCCGGGAGACCATAGGTAGCGCAGGAACTGGAGAAGATGAATTTATCTATGTTGTGCTCAAGCATGGCCTCCAGCAGAGTGAGGGACCCGACCACGTTGTTCCGGTAGTACTTTGCCGGTTCCTGTACCGACTCACCCACATACGCAAAGGCAGCGAAATGCATGACTGCGGAAGGTTTGTACTGCTCAATGGCCCTGTCAAGCTGAGTGCGGTCGAGAATATCCCCCTCGACAAGCGGCCCCCACTTTACCGCCCAGGGGTGGCCATAAACCAGGTTGTCGTAGGCCACCGGGGTGTAGCCAGACCGGGCGAGGGCCTTGCATGCGTGGCTGCCGATATAACCGGCGCCGCCTGTAACGAGAATCGTATCCATGCTGCTGGTTCAACCGGCCGAATACCCCGTTATCAGGACACCTTCAAAGTACGAGATGGTTTTCTTCAACCCCTCATCAAGCCTGACCCTGGGTTCCCAGGCCAGCTTTTGTCTGGCCAGAGTGATGTCCGGCCGGCGCTGAATCGGGTCGTCACTTGGCAGCGGCAGGTATTCCAGTTGTGATGCGGAACCGGTGAGTTCAATGATCTTTTCAGCCAGCTCCCTGATGGTAAACTCGCCGGGATTTCCGGTATTTACCGGTCCGGTAAAATCGTCTTCAGTACCCATCAGGCGGATAAACGCCTCAATCAGATCATCAACATAGCAAAAGGAACGGCTCTGGCTGCCGTCCCCGTAAATGGTAATGGGCCTGTCCTGCAGAGCCTGCATGATGAAGTTGGAAACCACCCGGCCGTCATTGGGATGCATATTGGGGCCGTAAGTATTGAAAATGCGGGCCACCTTTATCTGCAGCCTGTGCTGGCGGTAATAATCAAAAAACAGGGTTTCAGCGCAGCGCTTGCCCTCATCATGGCAGGAACGGAAGCCAATGGGATTAACGTGGCCCCAGTATTCCTCCGGCTGAGGATGCATCTGGGGGTCGCCATACACTTCGCTGGTCGAGGCCTGAAATATTTTGGCCCCTACCCTTTTGGCCAGGCCTAACATGTTAATAGCCCCGTGTACACTGGTTTTGGTCGTCTGTACAGGATCATGCTGGTAATGGACAGGTGAGGCAGGACAGGCCAGGTTGTATATCTCATCCACCTCGACATACAGTGGAAAGGTAACGTCATGACGCAAAACCTCGAAATGCGGATTGTCAAGGAGCTCGACGATGTTATCCTTTGTTCCTGTAAAGAAGTTGTCCACACAGATAACTTCATTCCCTGCATCAAGAAGGCGCCTGCAGAGGTGGGAGCCTAAAAAGCCGGCCCCTCCGGTTACAATGACCCTTTTACGCTGATGGTACATAGTTTTCCTTGTCCATGGTATTTGCGACGTACCCGCAAAGTGTTTGAAGAACCGGCGATCACACCACAATACAGACAGGCACAACACTGAACCGTGGTTCCTCAATACCTTTCACGAAAACCTCAAGTGGAGTATAATAGAAAATACACTTATATGGAACATTTAGCGTAATATTTCAACAGAGGAATTGAAACCGGACATGGAATTGCGGCGGGAGGATATAAAAAAGCGGGACCAATACACCAGGTCAGGTGTTTTGGCCCCGCCGATTTTTCTACCTGTAGTCAGATTTTTCAGGCGACATTCCAGTCAACCCTGTCAATACGTCGGGGCTGGACTTCATTCATCTTTCTTGGCACCAGGCCGTTGCACATGAAGGCGGTACACTCTTTCCGCTTTTCGTAAGGACAGTCGGAAATATTCCAGCAGGGTGTATACTGCAGCAGCTTCTTGATAGCTGCTATGGAAATACCATGTTCGTGAATCATCTCACGCAGGCACTCGACCCACTTCACGTCATTCATCGTGTAGTAGCGCCACTTTCCCTTCCGCATGGGGCGGATAAGCTGTTCCTGCTCATAGATCCGAAGTGTTCTCGGGTGTACGTCAAGCATCTGGGCCGCTACGCCTATGGTGAAGATTGCTTTCTTTTCGTTGATCATCTTGAACCTCATTCCTCTTGGGTTGCGGGAGGAGACCAGCTCCTCCCGCCTGGTTTGCCTGACCTTGACCACCGGTTAATGATCACCGTGAAGAGCGTAGGCGCGTCCAAAAAATCTCTCTCCAAGGATAAACGCCGCGCCAACGACTCCGATCCCGGCCATAACAAGCATGACCTCGGCAAGCGACGGAGTATAGCTGAGGGCTGCCGGGAAATTGCTGGTTCCGGAAAAGCCGGGAACTATCTGGCCTGCAACAACAGTATTGTATGTCCTGGTGAAGAGTCCAACCAGGGTCATCAAAGAGGCGGCTGACATGGCGGCAACACTCTGCAGGCGCGTGGCAACCAGAAGCAGCAGGGGCAGCACCAGGCCAATGGTTATCTCAAAGATCCAGAAGTTCGTGGCCAGGGGACCAGTAAGGAGCGCTTCTGCTGCCATCCGTCCGCCTTCAGCTCCGCCGACAAAGTAGGAGATAATCCGCCAGGAGCTTGCGACCGTAATCATAACAAGCATCAGGGACAGGACCTTGCCCGCGCACTGCACTCCCTCGAAGGTATCATGGTCCATTTTCCTGCGGCGGATGACATAGGCGTAGTGAGTAAACATAATTGCCGCTGCTGCACCGGCCATGAAGGCATTGCCCAGGAAGTAAATCGGCAGTTGCGAGCCATACCAGAACGGGCGGCCGGACAGGGTTGAGAAAACAGCGCCAAGGTTGGTGTTTGCTGCTACTTCAGCCAGCGCGCCGATAACGCCCAGGGCAATGGCCAGCTTATACCGCTTGGTAAGAATGAGGAAGAACTCCACGATCATCAGGCCAACGGCCATGCCGTACAGGGTGCCCATCCACCAGATATTTGAGGTCGGATTCGGGGAGGTGATATTATAGATGGCCATCCGCCATGGACTTTCCAGTTCCATGCCGATCAGGGTAAATCCACCGATTATGGTGATCAGGGACAGCCAGACCATCCTGTTGGCCAGGGGGGCCATTTTGTTACCGCCGAAAATGTGGCTGATTGCTGCCAGAACACAGAGGCCGGTGGAGGTAATTGCAAAAAAAGCGTAACTGGAGATCAGGATCCCCCAGGGCATTTCCCGCGTGTTGTTATATACATTGTGATGTCCTGCATAAAAACCGTACAGCCCGGCGCTTAAACCTGCGATGACCAGCAGAGCAAAAAGCACTGTCAGGGTCTTTGTACCTGATGTCGATACTTCCGGTTCAGCTGTGGCTGTGATTGAAAATCCGTTAATTCCGTTAGCCATTTTTTTTCCTCCTGGATTGTTGAAGTTGAAAACCAGTTAAATATTGTTAAATCCGGCAGCTTGCAGGTTCGACCATCTTTTCTCTGTACTCTTTCGAGGCCAGGGCCCACAAACCGTACACAACGGCTATGACTGAAAAGGCCCCATGAGTACAAAGAGGAGAAAGGTGATACCAAGCCAGATTCCTTCGCTTAAACGCGATATCCTGCCTGACACTCTTTTCATGAAGGAAACATGCTCTCCGCTTCCGTGGTGTCCTGCTGGTGCATGATGTATTGCTCTCATTGTCGACTCCTTTTGCGTCCTTAATCCGACTGCTTTTTTCTCGTCTGCCCAGTACTTCGCAAGGGGCATGCCAAAACAGATGAACACGCGCAAAAAAAGCACGAGAAAAGCCTAACTTCTCAAGGTTACGTTATAAATATTATATACAAGAATGCATTTCCATGTTTTACAGGCAGGCATTCCTGATAGATTTTTTCCCGGAATGACGCAAAACGAGCCTTTCTTCAAGAGGGAGTGTGGCTTATTTTGCGCCCACAGGTTGGGTAGCATGGAAAAACTCTTCAGGAGACAGGAAACCCATGGAGATTCCCTGTTACTGGTGCTCTTGAGATGACAAAAAAAGAATGACAGGGAGAATTTTCAAGGATACATATGCTCGTGCCGCACTGGACGCATGACCGGATGCTGGAAAATTTATTCTATAAATTCAAATAAATAGGGCAAAATGGGCGCAAAAAGATCCCTGTTTTTTCCATTTACAGAGCAGAATCCTGCATCAGCAGGCCGAACCGGTGAGCAGGTGGGCGCCCCCTGAACCGGCCTCTCCCGGTCCGGAAAGAAAGGGACCTGATACGGTGCCACAGCATGGTGCCACAGCATGGAGTGTGGTGATATTTCAGCATTTATCTCTGCCGGAAATCCCTGCCTGATTTTACCTGCCTGATAAGTGCGACCGGGCCCGGGGTGGCAACTGGTTCGAGATGCGCAGATACTGCTCATCATTTCCAGTGAACCGTACATGCAACCTCTTCCCAGGCAAACCTGACATGATGTGTGTCAAAAAAGGAGGGAAACAATACAGGGAAGACTCCTCGGCATTTCCGCTGTGTAGAATGCTGCAATATATCTGACAATGGAAATATCCAGGTTGCCGGTACAGAGACAGGGGTGGATTGCAGGACATGAGTGCCCGGAAAAGAGACCGGGCCGACAGGGGCAAAGATCCAAGGCTCAAAGAGTCCGGATTCAATAACGCATGAATGACCGGCGATGTTTTCATCCGGCCGGGCAATAGTTGCCCGGCCGGATGAACATTTTTTATACCAAGGGTAGAGTCAAACCTTCCTGAGAATATGCGGAAAAATTATGACCGGCCCGAGCCAGAGGCTTCCCTTGTCAATGACCTTCTTTCTTCTTTTCACCGTGGCCCAGGAGGCGGTCAAAGCCCATGACACCTATATGACAGGCTGTGCAGCGCGTATCAGAGGCAAAGGCCTGTTCACCATCATGGCAGACACCGCAGTATTTGCCCTTGTACAGGGATTCCATGACAAATTCATCCGGCTTTGTCTCCGCATCACCGATATGCATCTTAAAAACATCACTGTGGCAGTTGGTACAGTTAAAACCCATCTCGTCCACATGTATTTTATGATCAAAGATAACGGCCTTGACAGGCTTGGTGAAGACGATAAGGTCGGGAGCCGTATGGCAGGCGGCGCACTTTTCATAACTGTTGGTGCTGAACGCGGTATCACCGTCATGACACGCGCCGCAGTAGCTGCCGCCGGTGAATGACTTCATGTTAAAGTCGCCTTTTTCCACAACCGCTCCGGCTTCCATCTCAAACAGGTCATCATGACACGAATCGCATTCGAGCCCGGCATCCATGGTGTGGACCTTGTGGCTGAAGGTAACCCTGGGAACCGGTTCGTTCCAGACCATCATCTTAGCCGGACCATAGGTGTCCTCGTCATAGTCCTTCGGAATATCGGCCGGCCCGTAGGCAGGTATGTCGGTCGTAGTTGCCATGCCGGCATTAATATACAGGAGGGCCGCACCAGAAAAGAGTCCGACCATATACAATACTTTTTTACGTAACTTCATTGCTTTTCTTCCTCTGGCAGGGATTAGTCATTCATGTAAAAAACATTGGGGAGGGCACCTGTTTCAGGACGCAATACCCAGACAATTTTGTCCTGCTGATGGACCAGCCGGGACACCCTGCTTTTCGGGTCGCTGATATCACCGAAAACCCTCACGTCTGCAGGACATGCCTCCACACAGGCTGTATCTTTCTTGCCCTTGGTCAGGCGGGTATCATAACAGAAGTTGCATTTATCAACGGCCCTGTTTTCTTCCTTGAAATACCTGGCATTATACGGACAGGCAGCCATACAGGTCTTGCAGCCGATACACTTCTTATAGATCATCATGACAATGCCGGTCTTTTTGTCCTTGTACGTTGCCCTGGTCGGGCAGACCCGGACACATGGGGGACGGTTGCAGTGGTTGCAGAGAACGGGCATGAAATCCCGCTCAACGCCCTGCAGGTTATCGGGACCGGCCGGACGATCGACCTCCAGTATTGTTGTTCGATACCCGTACGAGGGGACATGATTGGTTTTGACACATGCCTCCTTGCACCGCTCGCAGTCAATACAACGGTTCTGCCTGATCACCATCGAATAATGTGGGCTGTAGGGAAACTTTTTTGCCTGCGGCAAACTGCCCAGGGCACCATGGGCTTTCTGCGCCGAGGTCAGAGACAGTACCGACCCGCCAAGAAACACCCCGGTTATAGCCAGGCCGGCCCTGAGAAAGGCCCTGCGCTCAGCGGAGGGTATGGTTTCGACACCCTCGTTCTGCAGCTTTTCAAGATCCTTAAGATTAATTACACTCTCCCTTAAATAAAGTAATAAGGCATGTTCAATCCGTACAGTTAAGACCAGCAACCAACACAAACCCCAGTGAATGACCACTCATTCAAGAAGCTTGGAGTTGAAGATACCTTAAAACCGTTTTAAATGCAAGCCTTGAAGTGAATCCAATGAAGTACCACAACGGGCGAGTTTTGACGGAAAAACACTTCTTTCTCTTTGTGGCTTGACCATACATCCCCGGCACGATATGCTGACGGCAGTTAAACCTCAGAACACAGACTGATGAATCCAGCTCACAATATTTCAGCCACCCCGGACCAGGATGCAGTCATGCGTGTTGACCATGCCGGGATAATTCATGCCGTCAACCGGAAAGCCGAAGACATAACCGGCCTTACCGCGTCTGAATTAATCGGCCGGCCGGCAAAAGATATTTTCTGCACTCATGCAAAACCGGCCGGCTTTGCCGACCTGTGTGAATCCGCAAAAGCGGGAAAGGTCATCCGCAGCCATCCCGTACGCCTCTGCAGCGAAACCGGCAACACAGCCAGGTCAATCCTGGCCGACATCCTGCCCCTGCCTGATGGAAAGAACGGAGCCGGCGGAACTCTTATCTGCTTCAGGGAAGACACCTTTCTCCCCCTGGCGGAAAACATTCTTCAGTCCCTTGGGGACGGGGTGTTTACGGTTGACCTCCAGTGGAAAATCACCTCTTTCAACCGGGCAGCTGAGGAGATTACAGGCTGGAGGGCCGATCAGGCCATCGGCCGATCCTGCAGCAAGGTCTTTCAGGCAAGCACCTGCGGCAAGAACTGCGCCATGGCCGAGAGCCTGTACAGCGGCAGAACCGTTGCAAACAGATCCATCACCATCACGAATACCGAGGGGCTGAAAATTCCCGTCAGTATCAGCGCCGCACCGCTGGCGGACCGCGAGGGGAACATTACAGGCGGGGTGCAGACGTTCCGTGACCTGAGCATACTGGATGCCCGGCGAAAACAGCTGAGCCGGAAACACCGCTTTGACGAGATCGTTTCCAGGAGCAAGGCCATGCAGCGACTTTTCACCATTCTGCCCGAGGTTGCCGCCAGCCCGAGCAATGTGCTGGTTTCAGGCGAGAGCGGGACCGGCAAGGAACTTATCGCCACCGCCCTGTACAACTTCAGCAGCAGGAATGACAAGCCCTTTGTCGTTCTGAACTGCGGCGCCCTTCCCGAGAACCTGCTGGAATCAGAACTGTTCGGCTACAAGGCCGGTGCCTTTACCGATGCCAGGAAGGACAAGCCGGGCCGGTTTGCGGCTGCAGAGGGTGGCACCCTGTTTCTTGATGAAATCGGGGACATCCCGACCAGTGTCCAGGTCAAGCTTCTGCGGGTCCTGCAGGAAAAGATATATGAACCCCTTGGTTCAAACATACCCGTCAAAACAGATGTGCGAATCATAACCGCCACCAACCATGACCTGAAAACGCTGGTCCGGGAAGGACGGTTCCGGGAGGATCTGTACTACCGGCTCAACGTGGTCCGGATCCACCTCCCTCCCCTTCGGGAACGGAAAGAGGACATTCCCCTGCTGATTGAACAGTTCATCACGGAGTTCAACGCCCGGTTAGGCAAAGATATTGCCGGCATCTCAAGCCCGGCCCTCAACGTGCTCATAAACCACGATTTCCCAGGCAACATCAGGGAACTGAAAAACATCATCGAATATGCGTTCATCCTGTGCGAGGGAGGATACATCCTCCAGGAACAGCTGCCGGAACCCTTCAACACCGGCGCCGGGCTGAGGCCCGAAAAAACAGGGGTACCGGTGCAGGCACCCGACCACCGCATGACCCTTGAAGAGATAGAAAAACAGGCTGTCTTTCTTGCCCTGGAAAACAACCGCTGGAAAAAAGTCGACACCTGCAGAGAACTGGGGATATCAAAAGATACCCTGCGCCGCAAAATGACAAAATATGACCTGCACAGACCAATGGACAAGGACACAGCAGGTAGCAGGTAGGATGAGAAAAAAAAGGACACGCGGAAAGAGCGTGTCCTTTTTGAAATACGTTTTACATCCGGTCAGTCAGGCAAGGCCCGTACCGGTTTTTTCCAGGCTGGTCAGCCGAATGATCGTCGCTCCGCAGCCTGGACCGCAACCGTGGCCCTGCGCTTTCTTTCGATTTCTAACCAGATGACTGTTGCTTTTTTTTTTGCGCTGCCGTCCTCCTTTTCCGGTCCCGGTCAGCCTTCTTGGCCTGCCTGGCAGCTTCCTCATCACCCGCCTTATGCGGCGTGCGGGGGACAGCCCGGTCTACCTTGGCCTGGCACGGCTCGCACACCTCGGCGGGACAATCGGAAATTTCCCAGCAGGGTGCGAGGTCCAGCAGTTTTTTCAGACCTGGAATGCTGATTCCCTCATCATGTATAAGAGAACGAAGGCAGCCGATCCACTTGATATCATTGTCGGAAAACAATCTTCGCGTTCCGACATGGGCAGGATTGATCAACCCCTCAGCCTCATAGATCCTCAAAGTACGCGGATGAACATTCAGCAGTCTGGCAGCAACACCGATGGGATATACCGGCACATCCGGTCGCATCGGCTTTATTTCATGTTTTTTTCTGGCCATGCTGTACTCCTGTAGGTGGTTGAGTCGGGAAGGGCTGTCCACCCCTCCCGACCGGGTGCAATCTTAATGGTCCTCTGAAAGATGACCGCGAAACATGCGTTCGCCCATCATGAAGAGGGCCGCACAGAAAGTAAAACCAGCCAACGTTATGATATACTCGTGCAGTGTCGGCGAGTAGGGTATCAGGTGCGGCATACCCACGATGTTATATTCGTGGAAACCGGGGATAACCTGACCGATAACAACCAGGTCGTAGCGCATGAAGAAAATGCCGATGATGCTGGAGGCGGATCCTATGGCCATTGCAGTGATGTTCTTTGCCCTGACAGCCATGATGATAATAAAGGGAATAACAAGTCCCATCGCGACTTCCGCAACCCAGAAATTCACAGCATAGGGACCGGTCAGGAAGGACATGATGGCCTCATATTTTCCTGGCGGATGACCGGAAATACCGGAGATAATCTTCCAGGTGGTGAAAAACATGATAACCACGTACAGCAGCGCACCGAGCTTGGCAACAGTGGAAAGGGAGTTCTGCAGCGCATCACTCATTTTCCAGCCGTTAATCTTGTATCCTGCCCAGTGAAAAAAGATGACCGCGGCACAACCGGACATCATGGCAGAGGTGATAAAATAAATCGGCATGTAGGGTCCGTGCCAGAATTCACGACCGTTGAGCAGCCCGAAAACAGCGCCTAAATTTGAATGCGCTGCCACACCGGCAATAACGCCGGCCAGGCCGAGGTACCCGGCCTTCTTGTGTTCACCCATCTGCAGCAGGGCAAACTCGATAAGCATGAAAAAAAGATAGGCCCCGTAGAGTGTTCCCATCCACCAGATGTTGGAAGTGGGGTTCGGGGATATCACATTATAGATAGCCATTCTCCACGGATTCTCGATCTCAAAGGCAATGACCAGAAAACCTGCCACAATCGTGGCAATAGCGAGAAATACGGAACGCTTGGCAATGGGCTTGAAAGCCTCCACGCCAAAAACATGGCCTATGGAAGAAACAAGACACAGGCCGGTAGAGGTAACAACAAAAAAGACATACGCGGCAAGCATAAGTCCCCAGGGAAGCTCACGGCTCACACCGTAGGCATGTTCATGGCCGATAAACATGGCATGAACACCGAATGCGACTCCTATGAGCGTAAATAATCCAAGCAGCGCGATAGTTGCGTTATACGCACCGGATCGTGTACTTTCAAGGCCGCCCTCCTGGGGCAGAACCTTAGCTAATATATTATTCATGAGCACTACACCTCCATTTTTTCCTTTACGTCTTAAACTCTGTGATTCAGTCAATTCGTGTGGACTCAGGGTCAGGAAAAATCACTTTCTTCCCTATAGGCCTGGACGACCGGTTTGACCTTGAGGTCAAACAGGGTATGGAGTGCAGCACCACTGAGCCAAAAAACGATAAACACAATACCTTCCATCAGCTTGTCCTCCAGTTGCCTGGATTGAATAAAACTCTCAACCGGTTTTCATTGGCGGATGAGCACCGGTCAACCTTCGTACCTGCTTTTTTTTACCTCCTTGTCTCCTTTGATTTTTTCATGTTGTAACTTGCAAAGTCCCATTTACATTTCTTTTCTCAAACTTATTTCCTTTTAACGACAAAAAAATATCATTGTCAAGAAAAACAGACA
>JAJRVA010000249.1 GCA_024277485.1 Deltaproteobacteria bacterium
CGACCTTGGGCAGGGGGCCGGATCCTGGTACCGGTTCGATCTCCGGCCGGGTATTAGCATCAAGTTCCGTAGAGGTAACGGCAACCTTCCCGTTACGGTGCAGCAGCAGCCGGACCCGCGTTGGACCCGTAAACGCCCGTGCCTGTGCTGCAAGACGAGCAGAAATCTGTTCCCTGTCACAAGCAAAAAGAAAATATTCTGCTGAGTCTGTCAGCCGATCAAGATGTTCTTCAAGCAGCCAGTAACCGGATCCCGGCTGCCACAACAGGGTCTCAATAAGCTGAAAATCAGGTTGCTGCCTGGTCAGAAAATTTCCCTTCAGCAGGGTTTCCTGCCATTCCGCTTCCGGATCAGAGTCATGGATAATACCCGAACCGATCCCCATCTCGCCTTTTCCATCCTCCAGCACCACGGTCCTGATCGGAACATTGAAAACAGAAACTTCCGGCCCGCTGTATCCGATGGCCCCGCAGTAAACACCCCGCGGGCCGGCTTCCAGCTCACGGATTATTTCCATGGTCCGGATTTTCGGGGCACCGGTGACAGACCCGCAGGGAAAAAGCGCCTTCAGTATCTTAACCAGTTCTGTTCCGTCCGCCCGGGACACAAAACCGTCAATGGTGGAGGTCATCTGCAGGAGAGTTTCATAGGCCTCCACGTCAAACAGCGACCTGGGCCTGACAACTCCTCCGCCGGTGTCATGCAGCAGACGGGCCAGGTCGTTGCGCAGCAGGTCAACAATCATGACATTTTCACTACGGTTTTTCACATCCTGCTGCAAGCGGTGCCGCTGGGCCATGTCCTCTTCCAGGCTCCTGCCCCGGGCCATTGTGCCTTTCATCGGCCTGACCGTCACCTTTTCACCGTCGGTCCGGAAAAAAAGCTCCGGGGAAAAACTCATGATATCCCGTCCTCCCTGCCGTATCCATGCCCCGTATGACACGGCCTGGTTCCTCCTGAGAGAGCGATAAAAAGCGGCAAGCGACCCCTGGAGCTGAAACAGCAGTTTAAGCGTATAGTTGACCTGGTAGATATCCCCGGCCAGGATATATTCCTTGATCCTGCCGACGGCCTGCAGGTAGTCATGCCGGTCAATATTTGTCCGCAGACCGGAGACGGAAAAATCGCCCGAAACAGCGGGTCGGCCGGCAACGGAAATATCCTGCGGCCCATGAAACTGGCCAAGAACGGCAAGGGGACCCGGCACCCCTTCAGCCAGAGGTAAAAGGGCCGGTTCAGAGCAGTAGCCGAATTCATAGCTGAACCACCCGGCCAGCCAGTATCCCTGTGCCTGGAGTTCCGCTGCCTGTTCAAGAAAGGATGGCGCATCGTCCGGACCATGACAGACCAGCCACTGGACCGGATCAGCAAAAAGCAGGGTACAGCCCTCCTCAGGCGTGATCCTGGCCGTATCAAGAAAAACAAAATCCTGCTGCCCCTCAAGCCATGCGCTCAATGCGGCAGTCTCAACTTCTGACAATATGTTCATAGGACGAAAAAACGTTGTATCGGATCCCGGTAATATTCAGTAACAGGCTGCGGGCCACGCGGGCAACGCCGCGCCGACAGCCGGCCTTATGGTACAATAAATGAGAAATGAACCAATAAAAAAACCACCCCGCACCTCTCCTTTGCAGGGAGAAAAATGGTTGCCCGGACTTATGGGGAGATTCCTTCGCTTTAATATTGCGCAAAAAATTCGAATATTCTATAGTGAGAGATTACTGTTATTTTCAAGCTGTCTGCCAGGCTGTATCCCGGCAAACGGTTGCCTGCTTCAACTGCCGGGAGCCTGTTACTCTTCCCGGGCAAATTAACACAGGGAGATTACTTTTCCAGTTAGGGAGGTTCTATATGCTGATAAAAGACTGGATGGCCACTGCCATACTCACGGTTGACGCCAATACATCCGTCATGCGCGCCACCCGCACCATGAAGGAAAACAGTATCCGCCGGCTGCCGGTTCTGTCCCACGGCAAACTGATCGGGGTCATCACCGACCGGGACCTGAAAGAGGCTTCTCCATCCTCCACCTCGGACATGGACATCCATGAGATGTACTATCTGCTCTCCGAGATGAAGGTAAAGGACGTGATGACCGACAAGTGCATCTCGCTGAAACAGGATGACACCCTGGAAAAAGCCGCCCTGGTCATGCTGAAGGAAAGGATCTCCGGCATCATGATCCTTGACGAGAACGAAAACCTTGTCGGCCTTCTCAGCGAAACCGATATTATGCGGGGATTTATCCAGGCCACCGGCATCCAGGACGGAGCCTACCAGTATGTCATTGACATGCCGGACGAACCGGGGTCCGTAACCAGGGTCATTGATCTCCTGCGCCAGAAAGACGCAAGGGTTCTCTCCATCCTCACCTCATTTGAGGATGCGCCCCGGGGCATGAAAAGGGTTTCCATCCGGATCAGTGCTGATGAAGATATTGCCAGGGACCTCGGCACTGAAATTGAAAACATCAGCAATTATCACATTCTTTTTCAGGGTAAGGACGAACTGCACAACCTTCCCACGAAAAAATAGGCAGGGTATGCTGCAGGGGGTATTCCCCGCACATACTATAAACAGAGTCATTCACTTTTCCGGTGCCTGCACCGGTAAACTTTTAAACATGCGAGAGTAAGGAGCAAACCAATGTCGCGAAAAATGGTCACCATTGACGGAAATCAGGCGTGTACTCATGTTGCATACGCCACCAGTGAAGTTATCACCATCTACCCCATCACGCCATCATCTCCGATGGCGGCTGAGGCGGATGCCAAGGCCAATGCCGGCCAGGAAAATATCTGGGGTTCCATCCCGGTCATTTCCCAGATGCAGTCGGAGGGCGGCGTGGCCGGCTCCCTGCACGGTTCCCTTGCCACCGGCGTCCTGTGCACAACCTTTACGGCTTCCCAGGGTCTCTTCCTGATGATCCCGAACATGTACAAGATCGCCGGTGAACTGACGCCGACCGTCTTTCATGTTACCGCCCGGTCAGTCGCCTGCCAGGGTCTGTCAATCTTCGGAGACCACGGTGATGTCATGGCCGCCCGCCAGACCGGCTGGGGCCAGCTCTGTTCCCAAAACGTTCAGGAAGCGCAGGACTTCGCCCTGATCGCTACCCAGGCATCGCTCAAATCGCGCATTCCGTTTATCCATTTCTTTGACGGTTTCAGGACATCGCATGAAATCCAGAAAATGGAGCAACTGACCTTTGATGACATGCGGGAGATCATTGACGAGGACCTGGTGATTGCCCACCGGGAGCGTGCCCTGACCCCGGACCGTCCATCAATGTCCGGCACGGCCCAGAATCCGGACGTCTACTTCACCGGTCGCGAGACCGTCAACAAATATTACCAGGCGGTTCCGGGAATTATCCAGGCAACCATGGACAAATTTGCCGCGCTGACCGGCCGCCGGTACAATCTTTTTGATTACCACGGTTCTCCGGACGCAACCGATGTGGTTGTCATCATGGGATCCGGCGCTGAGACGGTCGCTGCAACGGTTGATTATCTCGCCGCCCAGGGACAGCGTCTCGGCCTGGTTATCGTCCGCCTGTACCGGCCGTTCGACGCCAAGGCCATGGTCAACGCCCTGCCCAAGACGGTGGAGCGTATCACCGTCCTTGACCGGACCAAGGAGCCCGGCTCCATGGGTGAGCCATTGTACCTTGATGTCCGCGCCGCTATCGGCGAAGCCGTTGAGGCCAATCCTACCCTGTTCATGCCCCTTATCCTTTCCGGCCGCTACGGACTCGGCTCCGCCGAGTTCAGCCCGGCAATGGTCAAGGCGGTCTATGACAACATGGCAGCCATGGCGCCGAAAAACCACTTCTGTGTCGGGCCGCATGATGATGTAACCTTTACCAGCCTGGACTATGACAAGTCGTTCAACATCGAGGGCGATGACGTCTACCGGGCCATGTTTTACGGTCTCGGTTCCGACGGAACCGTTGGCGCCAACAAGAACACCATCAAAATTATCGGCACCGAGACCGACAACAGCGCCCAGGGCTACTTTGTCTACGACTCCAAGAAGTCCGGCTCCATGACCGTTTCCCATCTCCGGTTCGGCGAGAATCAGGTCGTGGCGCCCTACCTTATCAACAAGGCCACCTTTGTC
>JAJRVA010000250.1 GCA_024277485.1 Deltaproteobacteria bacterium
ATGTCGGAATCATCCTTGTACGCATTGATCACCGCGCCCAGGTTGGGAAAAAAGACATTGCCTATCTTCACCCCCTGCTTGATCACCCCGAAGGTGAATCCGGCCGCCAGGGCGGCAGGGTCCTTGGTAAGCCCCTTGGTTACCCCATACACCTCACCTTTTTCATCCCTGGCGCTGAAACCGCCGAAAAGCTTGCCCGTCTCATCATCAAAGGTGCCGCCGCCGCCCCACTCGACGCCAAACTTAAATGACTTGGTCACGCTCACCTCCATGATGAGCGCTTCCAGGTAAACCATCCGGCGGGGAATATCGAGTTTTTTGATTACCTGTTCCAGGACAAGGTATTCATCCCGCGGCGCGGTAATGATCAGGGCATTGGTCTCGGGATCAGCCGTAATCTTGACATCCCTGGAGATCGGCGGGGCCTTGGCCTTGCCCTTTGTGGCTTTACCGGTGGCGGGAGGAGTATCGCCGGGCAGGTTGGTCAATACCTTGACCAGTTCCTCGGCATTGGCGTGCTGCAGGTAGTACACCTGGATATTTCCCGTACCCACCTTCATCTCCGTATCGATCTGGGCAAGAAGTTCCCTGATCTTCCTGATGTTCACCTTGGAGGCAAAGACAATCAGGGAATTGGTCCGCTCGTAGGGAATGATCCTGACCACCTCGGGCCGCCGGGCCCCTTTGATCGCGGTGCGCTGAAAGAGCTGCATAAGCGACTTGCTGATGGTTGCCGCCGAGGCATACTCAAGCGGCAGCACAACCAGTTCCTCACCCACGGAAGGAACATCAATGGCTTCGATTATTTCCTGCAGACGGTTGATATTCGACAGGACATCGGTGATGATCAGCATGCCGGAATCAGTGTGGGCAATCACGACACTGGTCTTTGAGACAAGGGGGGAGAGAATCTTCTTGACCACCTCGGGGTTGGTGTGCTTCAAACTGATCAGCTGGGTAACGACCTTGTCCTCGGGATAGCGTTTTTCCTGTTCGCGTATGGTGGCTATACTCTTTGAGCGTGCCTGTACAGAGGGAATGATTTTGATAACCGAACCGCTCGGCACGGTTGTATAACCGTGGACCTCAAGGACCGACTCAAAGACATGGTACGCATCCTCTTCGGAAATCCTGGTTGGTGAAATAATTGTTACCTTCCCCTTGACGGTCCGGTCGATAATAAAATTTCTCCCTGTCAGCTCGCTGATATATTTTATAAAGAGATTGATGTCCACATCGTTGAAATCAATTGTTACGTACTGGCGGGTCCTGGCTCCCTGTTCTTTGGCCGCAGCAAAGGATTGACCGGTGAAAACACCGCATATACAGCAAAGCATCAACACAACCAGCGCCACCCTCTTTGCCGGGAAAAAACAGGAGCGCAGGGAACCTGATGTCTTCTGATTATTTCTGTTACACATGTTATTCATTTATCCTACGGCTCCTCATCCATCAGTTCAGGCTCCCGAAGAACCTCACCCTGCAGTTCCGGCCCCCCGAACAGGTCCTCATCCGTGATCTCCATGTTGTTTTCGCCCACACCTTCCCCTGCTCTCTGCCGCCGCGCACTCTCCGCAGAACGCGGCCTGCTTCTTGGTTCAGGGCGGACAAGAGGCCTCCTGAGCGACATCCTGTCTCTTAAGGTCTTGCGCTCCGTGGCTGATGTAACCGGAGAATAGGAGGGCCTTGTGTCTGAAATGCCGCCGCCCTCCCGCTCCTTTATATCCAGAACTTCATCACGGCCATTCACATTCAGGACAACCCTTCTGCGACCGATCGACTTGATCAATGCCCCCTGAATGGTGTCGCCGATCGCGTAGATGTCCTGTTTCCGTGTTGTTTCATCAGATATTATCGCCCGGGAACCTTTCTGGTCTCCCGAAACCGTTCCCATCAGGGCAAGCTTGAGTTTCGTCGGCTGCAGCTCTTCAACCGGGGCAGCTTCCTCAACAACATCTGCTTCCTCAAGGGCTGCACCAAAGATATTACGCTCAAGTATTATTCCATAATCATGTGGCTTGCGCAAAATTTCAACTTTTTTTGCTTCTGAACCGGTCCGGGCGACTTTCACCTCCGGCACGGAAGACAGCAGGTAGTCCTCCAGGCGGTTGTACGACACCTTGACCCCGGTGTAGGCAAGGACAAAGATAAGGGCCATTTTGACAATAACACGTATCACCGTTATCTCAAGCCCCCTTCAAAAATACCGTCGATTACACCGGATACCCCCTTAAAAAGGATTCCCGGTTCTGCAAGCGATCCACTGATCGCAAATGACAATCTGCCATCCTGGAGCTGGCTCTTGATAAGGGTAATCGCAGTGTCACTGCCTAATCGGCCGAAAAGTTCCGGCCGCGGTTCAACAGAACCCTGGATCTTAATACCGCTGGTGGCCAGAGAGTCTGAAAGCGACATGACACCTGTAAAATTCGCTGAAAAAAGCCGGGAGTCCATCTGCCCGTCCTTCACATTGACAATCCTGTCTTTCGCCGTTACTGCGGCCCGCACGGCAGTAAACTCCAGAACATCAAGACCGAGGGCGCTCTGTACGAGACTGACCCTGCCGTCTGTAACAGTGAGATCAGCCTTCAGATCTCCCCGAAGCGGTTGCCGCCATCCCCCCTTGTAGGTAAAGGTACCAGACAGTTTCCCCGACCCGGTGCGGCCCGCTTTCTGCCAGAGTCCTTCAAGCAGGCCAATCTGAATATCCTGAAAAGTTCCCGAACACTCAAGGCCTGTCCGGTTCTCAGCCACAAGAAACCTTCCCCTTACTGTTCCATCAAGGGTTTTCAGCCGGTAGGACAGCGGTAGCTGTTTCTTCAGCTTGACAAGTTCCCTGATGTCCGGCAGAAGCTGCATTTCGGTAACTTCAAGAAGTGGGGAATCTGTCTGATTCTTCCTGTATATACGAATATCCGACACCCTGAGCTGCAAAGGAAAAGCCGCCTTCATGTCCTCGATTTCCCATACCAGGGACGGGGAGGCCATGTGGAGTTTTCTCTGCAGCCATATCTTGACGGTATCAGCGGGGTAAAGCAGCCATAACAGAATGACTGTTACCCCCAGTGTGTAGAGAAGATACCCAAGGCTGACCAGAAACCAGCGAATAACTTTTTTCATCACAGGCCCCTACTCCGTCTCTCCGGAAGAGCTCCGGTCGAGGCTGATTACCTGCAGAATAACATCCAGGGCCTGTTTTTCCTTCTTGTTCTCCTGGATCGAAATTCTCTTGAGGGCCACTATGTTTTCCGGCGATTCGACAAGCTGCAGAAAATCGACAAGCTGTTTCAGGGTAACGGCCTGCAGTTTCATCTCGACAAAAATTTCTTTAAACGGACCGTCATCGGCCACCTCGGATGGTTTCATGTAGGCAATGTTCTTTTTGACTTCTGTTTTTGCCGCACTCTGCTCAAGAAAGGAAAAAAGACTGAAATCAGCGTCGCGGTTGACAAGCTGATCAGAGAGGGTATTGGCCTTGCCATGCAGTTCGCGATAGCGCTGCTGCAGTTCCCTCATCTCAACCAGTCCTTTCTCACGCGCGGCAATGCCCTTCTTTAACCGCTCACGGTTGTCAACCAGGGGAAACACCGCAAACTGCATGATGAGAAAAATCAGGACAAAGGCGCCGCCGACAAGGAGTACCATACGGTCACGTGGTGAAATCTTAACCATCATGCGTCCCCGGTCTGCATGCGCAGCTCAAAACGTATCTTCTTACTGTCCTTGTCGGCAGCAGCGGAAACAATATTCACATCCTCAAAAAGGGGAGATTTACGTAAATTGCCCTGGATGATATTGACATTATTGAACGTGTCGGTTGTTCCCTTTATCCGGACCGATTCCTGGTCAATGACCAGTCGGGAAACTTCCAGCTGAATAGATGCCGGAATCCGTCCGGAAATATCGGCAAGAATATTCAGCGCCCTTTTGTCCCCGGAAAAAACAGGGGTAGCTGTAGACGGGGCCTGAAGATTCCTGATGTTTGCTTTCATCTCAATGAGAGGATCACTGATCCTGGTCCGATCCGGAAACGTTTCCTTAAAAACAGCCAGCATACTGCTGCCTATCTCTTCATATCTGTTCTTTAAGGAATGATAATCCAGTCCCAGGTAAACAAGCCCGCCGCCGAGAAGAAAAAGGACCATGACGGCAGCTGTGAGCAGATTCTGTTTTGAGGTGAACAGCCGCCCAGGCGGCGCAAATTCATCCTTACGAAAATTAAAAAACTGTTTTTTCCTCAGACCGCTCAAAGCAAGGGAAAGAGCATGATCATGCAGGGCAAAGTCCCATTTTTCCCGGGCAGCGCTGCCGAGCGATATTGCTGTTTCCTGCTGGATGTTGGTGACAATAATATCCCTGCCGAACTCGGAGCTTATGGTCTCCTGGAACACATTGACATGGATCATGCAGCCGGTCAGAATAATCTGCTCCAGCGATATATCCAGACCTGTCTCCATACGGAAAAAGCTGATACTGCGCTTTATGTCTTCGCACAGACTCGCGATACTCTCGGCAGCTTCATTCGGTTGCTCCAAAACCGTTCTCCCGTCCGTAAATATAAAAGGTGCCCTGGTAAACATCCTGTCAGGATAGGGGATATGTCTCATGAATACAATCCGGCCCTGGTGAACGATGAGAATACTTAAGGAATGCAGCCCTGCGTCCAGCAGAAGAAAATCCGAATGCAGTTTTCCGTTTTGCAGCAGCTGCTCCGCCAGAGCAACAATACGAAGAGTAAGAATGTGGGGCTCAATCCCGCAGGACTGGAAATTTTCCAGGTAATAACGAAGAATTTTTTTCTCGACTCCTGCGACAAGAACATGACTGGAGTTTTCCGAAATTCCGGTTATGGAATACTCAACGACCAGGTCGCTGACCGGGGTGATAAACTGGTCTTCCAGTTCAAACGGCAGCACCTGATTAATTTTACTTTTCCCGGTAAAGGGGATGGACAGATTACGCAGGCCCACTTCGGACAGAGAGATTCCGCTGGAACAGTCTCCACCGGTCCATGATACCTGTTCGAGCAGTTCCGGGATTTTTTCCAGCAGGGAATCTTCCCCGTTGATCCCGATTGAACCACAGGATACGATCTGCTTTTCCTGCCTGCTCTGTTCAACAACAACAGCAGAGAGAAAACAGTCATTTATGTCAATACCGAGAATCCGCCTTTTCATTCAATCCTACTCGATATCCCAGCGCAACAGCCTCTGCGCACCACTCTTGTCACGATAAATGATACCGCTCCCCTTTCTCGACATGTCGTTCCTCTGCACGAATGAGGTAACTCTGAAATAATAACTGACCACGGTCACCAGATCCTCATTCAGAACAACGTCTCCGGGAATACCACTGACCTGTCTGTACCATGCCGGGCTGGAGAGAGCATCCTTGTTCTCCTCATCCTGCCTGAAGGCCACCATATTCTGTACCATCTCGTCATCCAGTCCATCGGCAAGTGCTGCCAGAACCTGCGCCGGTGCGGAATTAATGTTAATCTTACCGTCCCTTCCGGTTACAGTCAAATATCCTGCTATACCAGGATGATCTTCATTACCATAAAAAATATCTTTGGTCATTCCCCGAACGAACAATAATTCCTCGGGATACAGAACAGGGCCGTTTCTGGGGGCGTACGGACTTTCAAGAGACAGGTAATATCCCTGTTCAGCACCGTTGTCCCGCTCGTCGTCATTCTCATCAATCCAGTCTTTAATGGAATCAATGAGAGCAATCGCCTCTGCCTCATTCTCAATGGCGACTTTACCTGAGGTCAGAAACCGCAGCCACAGTTCCTTTTGCAGCTTTTCCTGATTATTCCGTTTTTTCACTTCCTTTTCAGCGGAAACGAGCGCATTCACCTGCAGCCTGCCCGACAGGTCAGTAATACTGACAGTGGTATTCCCCTGGCCAAAAAGCGTTGCCAGGCTGTTTTTATCAAATGTATTCCAGTCATCAAAGGGAGAGTCGAAGTTATTGGCATTCTGGTCAGCCAGCAATGCTGCTCTTGCCAGGCTCAGGGCGGAACGGTTCATGGCGTCAAGGCTGACGCTGTCGCGAAAATTCGTCGATGCCTGCACCTGCCGGTTAACCGAGCTGAAAAGCTGGACAGTGACCGCCACGAGGAAGCTGACAGTCAGCAGTGCCAGGACCAGTGCCATGCCTGAACGATTCAGCACTACTCCCCTCCGCTGTTGAGTTCAGCGTTAATCAGGCCCACCGGCAGCAGGACCCGGGTAGTAAATTCAACCGACGTCTCGGCCTCAATGTCCAGCCGGAATTCCAGGGTAACATCTACGGACACCGGCAGGTTTCCTTTCTGTTTGCTGTCAGTATCCTGCTGCTCTGACAACCAGGTATCATACTCCTCACCAGTGTCATCAAAATAGGAGAACCTGACCGACAGAAGCCGGTCACAGAGAAGAAAGCTCTGTTTCCCGTCATCATCAAATGCAACCGCTGCATCCGATGGCTGCAGAAACGTATCGGAGCGCAAAAGAACAAGTTCATTTTCATTCTCCCTGTCCGGCTCAAGTTTGTACGTTATCAGAGCGATGCCGGGATAATCCTTTTCCGGATCAAAGATGATGTGGGCCGAAGAGGTAAACTCCAGAATGTTTCCCCGTTCTCCCTCGTTTTCCGAACTGTATCCACTGAAGCCGATCCCCTCGACGAGAAGAGCGGTTGCAAGGTCCTCGCCTATCCTCTGGAGCGCCACCTGGGCACGGTGAAATATTTCTCCCTGTTTTTCCGTGGCATCAATGACATTGACACTTCCTGAAATGGAAATTGTCACCATGGCCATAACCGCTGCCAGCATCACGATGGCCAGCATTATTTCCAGCAGGGTCATACCGGTTTCGGAAAACAACAGGGCCACTTTTTTCTCCCGGTACACTGTCACTGCTCCTGCGGGGTGATCTTTTTCATAACAATCGACCTCACGCTGTAGACCACCTGGTCATCTCCACCCAGAGTAATGGTCAGATCGATTGTTTTCAGCATATCGTCAACACCTTCAATACCTGCCTCCTCCGCACTTAAGGGATCAACCTGTACCTGCCAGCTGAAATCAAGATCACTGTCCTCAAAGGTTCCCTCTCCGGAGTACACTTCATCAAATCCGGCCGATTCCAGTTCCGTGAGTTTTTTCTGGGCAAGCAGGGACACTATCACGTTAACCCGTGATCGGGCGGCAACAGATACACTCTGGGACTGGGAACCTATGAGGGTCACAAAGGCAATACCAATCACCGCCACCGCGATCATGACTTCAAGGAAGGTGAAACCGGACTGAGAAAATCTTTTCATTCTGTTACTGCGCATGCAGGGATACGCCGGGTAGTCTTGGTATTGCCGGCGACGTTCTACGTCGTGAATAGTATAAAGGAATGAATAGTACCAAACAACACCTGGACCAACAAGAAGTAAAACGGCCGCAGAACAGATGGTTCAGGTGTATTCATCCCGGCGGGACATGCGTTCTCTCTCCCGAGAAGTCCGTCAGCTGAAGGAGAACGCCTATCCTGACAACACAATGTCCTGGCTGCTGCCGAGCTGTGAGGCGGTCTGCTGTATCTGTTTCAGCCGGGACCTGTACAATACCTTTTTCAGATAACTGTTGGGCATCAGTTCCTGCGCCCGCCTGATCCGGTTTGCAAAGCGAAATGCCAGGGACGGGGAAAACCCATGTGCAGCATCCGCCTCTGTGCAATACCCATGCAGGACCCGCAGGTTTTTCTTCCGCACATGTACCTCTTTGTTTTTACCATGCTTTTTCTCAAACCGGCGCCGGTTTTCTCTGAGCAGCCGGCGGACCTTTACCGGCTCCCGGGCAAAACTTGCTGAGCCCTGGTGATAGACAAAGGACTCTTCCATTACCTTCAGCGACACACCCTGTCCGACCGCCCTGCGACAGAAATCGGCATCCTCATAAAAACCGATGCCAAATGATTCATCCAGACCGCCGAGGTCAAGGTATGTTCCGCGACACATGGCAACACAAAAAAAGGTCAACTGGTCGCTCGGGAAAAAACCGCCCTTGCTGTTCTCACTCCATGCGGCCCCCTGCTGCAGGATCTCCTCCGCTGTGCCGCCATGACAAAAAATCTGCTGTTCCGTACCTGCCGCATTCGTTACCGGACCTAACACCAGAGGGGCAGGTGCTGCACGAAGCTCCCGGGCAAGAAGAGACAGGGAATTCTCCAGCACCCTGGTATCGCTGTTGAGCAGAACAATCAGGTCTGACATTGCGGCGGCAACACCGTCGTTATTTCCGCCGGCATAACCTCTGTTCTTTTCATGAAGTATCAGCCTGATCCGTTCGTCCTGTCCAGCCGCCTCAACAAGAGCGCTGCGGGTCGGTTCATCCGAGCCGTTATCCACCACGATGAGTTCAAGGTTGAGATCCCGGACCGGGGCAAGACTTTCCAGACACGGGCCTGTTGTTCCCGCAAAATTATTATAGCTCAGGATAACAACACTGAGGTCAGGAACCATAGTCTTTGCCTTTTTTCGCGGTGTACACAAACTGGGTCGCAATCACATTTCGCATGAGATGCATGTATCGGCCCCGTAATCTTTTTCCAATGAACGGAATGAAACGCAGGATATCCGTGGGCGCCAGCAGGCGGAAGTCAAACATCATTTTGACTGGGCAGATATCCTGAAAGCTGAAACCGGATTCCTGAACCAGGTAACCGCAATCCTGCAGCAGAGACGGAAAGTTTTTCAGGGTAAAAAAACGCAGATGGTCCCGGTCAAGGATACCATAGTCCTCATACTCCCAGCGGCCGAACAAGAGACGCAGCCTGCATTTCCAGTGGGCGATATTACAGGTGGAGACAACCAGCAGTCCCTCATCATCCAGCCAGTCGCGAACTTTCACAAGCATGGCCTCCGGCCGGGCAAGATGTTCTATCACCTGGGACATGAAAACGACATTAAACAGCCTGTGGCTGCGTCTGCGTATATACTCGTCGACTCGTGCTTGAGTTTCCGCGAGGTCGGCATACCCGCAGATGACGTCCACCCCTCTTGTTGCCGCCACTGCCGCCTGATCAGGGTCTGCCTCAACAGCAACAACCGTACAGTTTTTCTCCTCTTTCAGGTACCGGGACAGGTGTCCGGTGGCGCAGCCGATTTCCAGAACCCGGCTGCCGGAAGGAATCATCTCCAGCTGAATGCGGTCAATATTGTTTGTATTGAGCGAGGCAAAATCGAGGCGGTCATGATAATATTTCATAGCGTGGCACCCCCTTGAAACAGTCTTTGAACCGGGCACGGTCCTGCTTTGGCACAGAAAGAAATACCGGGATCCGGTCAGTATTGAACCGGTGAATGCTTCTGACCATCCGCCTGGCCCGCAGCATGTCATCGCCATAGGTTTTACAGAAAAGTACCAGCGGCTCCATCCACCCTTACCCCTGACCTGAAATCACTGCCCGAAAGACAGAGGAAGGAATGATGCGCATAGTCGGGTTGTCCCTGCAAGACCAGTTTCTCATCATTTCACCTGTTCAACCACGTCAATCAAATTCCGGACAGTCTGTTCAATGGTGTACGGAGAACTCAGGCCTGTCCCCTCAAGCCCTTTATCCCTCCAGGTACAAATACACTCCCTGAACGCTTTTTTTATGCTGTTCACATCATCAGGATCAGCAAGTTGATGACCGCATTCAAGCAGCATCCGGCCCAGTTCCGTCGTTTCAGCGGTTAAGCCGAGGATGGGACGCCCGGTCAGGAGGTACTCGTAAACCTTGGAGGGAATATATTCTTCGCAGACGAAGTCACGGCCATGCAAAATCAACAGAACATCACTCTTCTTCATGGCCTCCACAACCTGCTGGCGGCCTGACTTTCCGGAAACCGGATCATATTCAAGACGTCCATGCAGCGTCAGTACCGATCCAAGGGGAAAAGAGGCCTGTGCCTTCCCGGAAACATCATCAAGGTCTGATCCATATATATTGAGTGAGACGAGCTGCTTAAGTTCAGGTTCTTCTCGGAACAGGTCATGAAAGGCCTGCATGACCAGGGAAAGGTTCCGGCCGCCGGAGAGTGATCCGAAGTATCCGAAATAAATGCGTTCCCGTCTGGAATACACCACACCGGGAGTATCCGGCGGGTCGGCTCCCGGGCGAAGAACTACCTTTTTCCCCGTAATCGGGTGCCGTCGGTCAGCACTGGCCAGGGCATGCTCCGTAAAATAGATCACCGCTGCCGCGTGCCTGCAGATGACTTTTTCCAGCCAGTTATTAAAAAGATATCGCTGGTTCCGTTTTCGTTTCTCTGCATCATACACAAGCGGGTCATGCAGCTCGGCAACCCAGGGCAGACCGGAGAGTCTGTGCAGGATATAACCGGCCATATGCGTCGTTGCCGGGCCTGCCGTAGTGTAAATTATTTCAGGATGATAGCGAAAAATCAAAAATATTCCCCTGAATGCAGCACTGAGGCCCCACGACCAGTGAGTTTCCAGGTGAACAACCAGACGTTCGAGCAGGTAGAACGGCAGGAGAAAAGCTGAGCATACTGTCTTCAGAACTCCCCAGAAACCACCTGATTTTTCCTTGTTTTTTAACAGGTACCGCAGTTCATAGCGAAAACCTGATGGAAAAAGGGAAAAGACACGAAAATGGGGAAACCGCCGGTCCTTCAGGCCGAGAGGAGCACTTATGACCACAGGCAGAACACCCTCTGCAAGAAGAAAAGGGATCCGGTCAGTGATGGTCTGGCTGGCCGCCTTTCCATCAGCATTGAAAAAATAGGCAAGAATAAGCCATTTCCCGGATTTCCCTTTTGCATTTTCCATGCTTTCTCTTTCAATATTCATGGGCCTTCGCCGGGCCGTCCCCAGGCTTGTATAATACCGCGCTGAAAAAGGAAAAGGCAAACCCGGTTTCATACACAATCAGGTATGACTCACTGAACATGATGACCAGAAAAAACAGCGGAAATGCAAAACGAGCCCCCTGGAATTCGTCCCCCACAGCCATGGCCTGCCTTATCTGCGCCCAGAAAACGGCTAACAGTGCGGCAAGCCCCATGAGGCCGAACTGACTGAGAACCAGGACATACTGGTTATGGGGATTATCAGTGGCGACCATTGCAGGTGACCTTGCCCTGTTCACCCCGGCATATTCCATTTTGAAATCACCTGTCCCAACGCCGACCAGGGGATTATCCTTTATGATCTCCCATGAATTTTTCCAGAACTGAAGCCTCAGGCCGATGGAGGTGTTGGGGTTTTCCGTAAAGCTGCTTATCTCCTCCCTGACCATATTCACTCTTTTCTGAAAAGTCGGGCTGAGGGTATACCCGGCAAAAAAAATAACCGGCAGCACGATCCCGGCAATGATGAGTCCTTTCCATATATTTTTGCGGTAATACTGGAGCATCAGGATCGTCAGCATAGCAAAAAAGGCAACCTGTCCCGCCCTGCCCTCTGTGATGAACATATTCAAGGCCATGGCCAGGGCCACGACAGCAAGACCGGAGCGCAGGACACGGGCAAGTCTCCCCCACAGCACTTCATGCATGACAAAGTAAAACCCTAATGCCAGCAGGGGATTATAGACCACGTGAAAGACTTTCCTGGTGGGATGCTCGGGGGTTACCCCGCCGTAATGAAAGAGGTCGAACCAGGCCAGGTAGGTGGACACCATGACCGCAACAAGACCGGCCAGGAAAAAAAAGATGTAGCGGCGACGGTGAGCCGGCCGAACTGCAGCGAGAAAAACAGGCATCAGGGCAAGTTTCCACTGTTTTTCAAGCATTCCCAGCCCGGAGGCCATGTCCCCGGTCCAGAGCAGACCGACAACATGCAGGCCGAGATAGATCAGGACCGCAACAGCAACTTCACTGCGAAAAATTTCCGCCGCTTTCTCCCTGTACCCTCCCTCTATCACCCAGCAAAAAAGGACAAGGACGGCAAGAACACTGAGCGCGGATGTTGAGACCGTCAGGCTGAAAGCCAGTAACGGGAGCAGCAGGGAATTTGCCCTGCCTGCGGTGCGCTGAATTGTGTTTCCCATTCGTTCAGTACCCTGGCTTTATGAGTATTTTCCCACAGGGTATACAATACAACCCATTTTCGTTGCCATAAATTCGGCAATACAGCATAATTTCAGGCCTTTTCATCCCACCCTGACACCATGGCCGGAGTAGATCTCAAGAAGGTTGTCCATCATCGTCTGCAGACCATATTTTCTGCTTATGGCCCGGCGCTGCTGCCTGACCTTTTCCTCATCTCGCTGCAGATGATCCCGCAAATATATTAATCCCTGACAGGCCGCCTGCAGATCATCATAATCAATAAGCCTGTACGTCTGCACACAGGAGAGAGGCTCCAGGATGGAAGGCGTACGGCAGACGAGAAGGGGCAGCCCGTACAGTAACCCCTGGATAAAAGACTGGGCAATACCCTCTGTCTCCCAGGAAGAAAAAAACAGGATATCAAAGGCAGAAAAGAAATCTTCCGGCCTTTCCTGGTGGCCCGTAAAAATAAAACGGTCCTGCACTCCCAGTTTTTCCACTTCGGCCCGCAGGATGGGCATATCATCGCCATCGCCGACCAGCATGAATTTATAGTTGTCCGGCATTGTCGCGGCTGTCCTGATAATGAAGATCTGTCCCTTGTAGATACGGAGAAAACCGACGTTGCCGACCAGGATTTCATCTTCCTCAATGCCGTAGCGGGCCCGGACTTCTCTCCGCTTTTCCGGAGAAAACCGGAAACGGGTCTCATCAATACCCGTGGGCTGCACGACAATCTTATCTGCCGGGACACCCTGCTCTGCCAGACCGTCACGGATAGCCTCGCTGCAGGCAAGTATAACATGGGAAAACAGGTTATAGCTGACAGCTGAGGAAATGGGTGACAGTACATGACGGGTGCGGATCACCAGCGGCACCCTGTGCAGCCTGGCTGCAGCACCGGCCATCCAGCTGTCTTCGGAGGAATGGGTATTGACCACTGCCGGTTTTATTTTCTTCAGGGTCCTGAACAGGGCCCGCCAGGAAGGAATGTGAAACTTGGAAGTGAATTCCACCGGATGGACAGTGAATCCTTCCTCTCTTCCACGCCTGGCAAGTTCGCTCTGTTCCGGCACCACAAGACCACAGCGGAAACCATGTTCACGCATTCCCCTGAGCTCGGTCAGGGTCCTGATCTCCTGTCCTCCCCAACTTCTTGACCAGTCGGTATGGACAATTAACGGGGGTTCATGGCATGTCATTATCAAGGCAGCCTGAAAAAATTAGCAGGTCTTGAAAAAAGTAACCGTACAGGGCAATGAGGGATACCTCTGTCCATCTCAGTCAATGTATTGCATCTGATGCAGGATTTCATACTCTCCGTGGAGCGCAAGCAGTTCGTCATGGCTGCCCTCCTCCACAATCCTTCCGTTCTTTAAAACTATTATCCGGTCGGCATTCTTGATCGTGGACAGACGATGGGCGATGACGATGGTGGTCCTGTGCTGCATGAGATTTTCCAGCGCTTTCTGAACCTGGCGTTCAGACTCGGTATCCAGGGAGGAGGTTGCCTCGTCAAGCACCAGGATCGGGGTATCCTTGAGAAGCGCCCGGGCAATGGACAGCCGCTGCCGCTCGCCGCCGGACAACCTGGCCCCGGATTCACCGATAACGGTATCAAAACCCCTGGGAAGCTCCTGGATGAAATCAATCGCATAGGCCGCCCGGGCGGCGGCTTCCACCTCGTCCCTGGAGCATCCCTCCCGGCCATAGGCAATGTTATTGTATACCGTGTCGTTAAACAGGATGGTCTGCTGGGTAACAATGGCAATCTGCCGGCGGAGTGATTTCAGGGTAACATCCTTGATATTGATCCCGTCAATGAGCACCTCCCCCTGCTGGATATCATAGAACCGGGGAATCAGGTTGGACAGTGTTGTCTTGCCGCTGCCGCTGGGACCCACGATGGCAAGGACCTCCCCTTTTTTCACCCGCAGATTGAGGTTGTGCAGTACCGGCTCCTCATCATTGTAGCAGAAATCAATATTTTTAAATTCAATTGTAACCGCAAACGGCGGCAGCTCACCTGCCTCATCTTTCTCCACAATGTTTGAACGGATATCCAGCAGAGTGAAAATCCTGTTGGCGGCCGCCATGCCGGTTTGAATGGTGGAGTTGATCTTACTCACGCCCTTGATCGGATCATACAGCATGATCAGGGCAGTCAGAAAGGCCATGAATTAACCCGGGGTTGAATTCCCTTTCAGGACCTGGTAACCGCCAAACCAGATAATCAGCGCCATGGCCAGGCCGCCGATGATTTCCATCAGGGGATGCGACATGCTCCGGTACCAGTTCTCCTTCATGAGGATGTCATAAATGGCATCAATTTTTTTCCTGAACCGCATGCGCTCGTACTGTTCCATGCAGAATGCCTTGACGATCCGTGCTCCGGAGATGGTCTCATGCAGGATTCCGGAGGTTTCCCCGAGTGTTTCCTGGTAGTTTGTACTGACCTGACGGAACCTCCTGCCAAAGTAGACAATGGGGGTAAAGGCGAGCGGGAAAAAAACAAGCGAAAGGGTTGCCAGCCGCCAGTCCATGTAAAAAATGACCACAAGGAGGCTCACCACGGAGACGGCATCTTTCAATATCCTGATCAGGGCATTGGAAACAGCGCCCTGCAGCAGGGCGACATCGTTGATTATCCTTGAGGTCAGGCTGCCGGTGGAATTCTTGTAAAAAAAGTTCAGGGACAGGTCATGTATGTGCGCGTATATCCGGTCCCGAAGATCACGGATAACACGCTGTCCGACTCCTTCCAGGACATAGGAGTAGATAAAATAAAAAATGCCTTTCACCGAGAAAAGCACAATCAGGCCCAAGGGGAGAAGTTTCAGCAGGGTCTCATCTTTGTTGACAAAGATGTCGTCCACCACATATTTCACAATCCAGGCCTGGGCAGCATTCAGACCTGCCACAATGATCATGCCGACCACAGCCAGGATAAGCCTGCTGCGGTACGGTCGTATAACAGGATAGATCCTGGCGATGATTTCTTTATTTGTCATGAATATATTATTTTATCTGCCGGCAGACAACCTGCCGGATCATGCTGTAGTTGTATCAGGGCCGGCTGGAAAACTGGAAGATGCTGCCCTGAAAAGGGAAAACAATGCATAGCTGTGCAGTTTTAGAAGAAAGCCCTGTTTTTGTCAAGGACAGCGGCGAATTCTATGCCTGGAATCACATTAGGGTTGCGGAAAAATTTCCCGACATTCTGGCAGTATGCCTCCCCTTCCGGCTGTAATGGGTGATAAATTCCGACGCGGTTCTTTTCATATTCCCGTCGCAGAGATCAATCAGCATGTAATCGACCCCCATTCCGGTCAACTTTTGCTGCATATCAAGCAGGTCAAAGGGGATAACGGACCGAACGGTGGTCATGTCGTCTTTCCGGCTGAGCACATACTCCTCCCCCCTGGGACTGACAAACCTCCTGCCATGCCTGAAGGCAGGACTGTCCAGCCGTGCAGTGAACAGCGGCGGGCTGCCAAAGACATACATTCCAACCAGAAAATCACCTTCAGTCTCAGCCTTTTGCGGGAACCTGCCGAAAGAGGCAAG
>JAJRVA010000251.1 GCA_024277485.1 Deltaproteobacteria bacterium
ATGCTGCTCAGCTCATATATCCTGTCAATCTCCATGCCCCGGCGCAGCGCTTCAAACAGGTAGGCGACCCTCCTGGAGTTCGGTCTGGTCAGGCCGAGGTAGAGGTCATCCTTGTCCAGCTTTTCCATGTCCTCCCTGCCGTCAAAGCCAAAACCCATCCGCCCGGTTTCCAGGGAACGCATTCCCTTCTGAAAGGCCTCCTTGAACGTCCTGCCGATGGCCATGGTCTCTCCGACCGATTTCATGGCCGTGGTGAGGAAATCATCCGCCTCGGGAAATTTCTCAAAGGTCCAGCGGGGTATTTTGACCACGCAGTAATCAATGGTGGGCTCAAAAGAGGCGTATGTCTCCCTGGTAATGTCGTTTCTGATCTCATCAAGGGTAAAGCCGACCGCCAGCTTGGCGGCGATCTTGGCAATGGGAAACCCGGTGGCCTTGGAGGCAAGGGCTGAAGAACGGGATACCCGCGGATTCATCTCAATGACCATCAGTTCCCCGTCTTTCGGGTTGACGGCAAACTGGACATTGGACCCCCCGGTCTCAACGCCGATCTCCCGGATTATGGCAATTGCCGCGTCCCTCATCACCTGGTACTCCCGGTCCGTCAGGGTCTGGGCCGGGGCGACCGTGATGGAATCACCGGTATGCACCCCCATGGCATCCATGTTTTCAATGGAACAGATAATGACCACGTTATCATTTTTATCGCGCATCAGCTCAAGCTCATACTCTTTCCAGCCTAACAGGCTGCGCTCGAGCATGACCTCCGTGGTCATGGACAGGTCAAGGCCGGCGACACACAGTTCCTTGAGTTCATTCCTGTTATAGGCCACGCCGCCGCCGGTGCCGCCCAGGGTGAAACTGGGCCGGACAATGACCGGAAAACCTATCTCCTCGCCGGCTGCCATGGCGTCTTCCAGGGTGTGGACAATGGCTGACTCCGGAACCTTGAGATCAATTTTCTTCATTGCGGCCCGGAACTCCTCGCGGCCCTCGGCCTTGCGGATAACATCAATGTTCGCGGCCAGCATCTCCACGCCGTGCTTCTCAAGGATCCCTGTTTCCGCCACCCTGATGGCCGTATTCAAGGCGGTCTGGCCGCCAAGGGTCGGCAGCAGGGCGTCAGGCCGTTCCCGCTCAATGACCTTGATGACGTACTCAGGGGTTATGGGCTCGATATAGGTCCGGTCAGCCAGCTCCGGGTCAGTCATGATCGTGGCCGGATTGGAATTGATGAGAATAACCTCGAAGCCCTCTTCCTTGAGGGCCTTGACCGCCTGGGCGCCCGAATAGTCAAACTCGCAGGCCTGGCTTATGATGATGGGGCCGGAGCCGATAATAAGGATCTTGTTGATGTCTGTTCGTTTTGGCATGGTAGTGAAACCGAGATGTTTTTGATATTCAGCAGCCGGGAATCAGGGGTCAGGGTTCAACCTGCCCCCTTTTCCTGTTTCATGAGTTCGATAAAGCGGTCAAAAAGGTACTCCGCGTCATGGGGACCCGGGGCATGCTCGGGATGATACTGGACAGAGAAGGCCGGCAGTTTCGTGTGGCGCATCCCCTCCAGGCTGCCGTCATTGAGGTTGACATGCGTTACTTCGATTTCTGCCGGCAGACTGGCAGGATCAACGCAGAAGCCGTGATTCTGGGAGGTAATCTCGACCTTGCCGGTTGTCAGGTCCTTCACCGGCTGATTGCCGCCGCGGTGGCCGAACTTGAGTTTATAGGTTGTCCCGCCGTAGGCAAGGCCCAGTATCTGGTGTCCCAGGCAGATACCGAAAACCGGTTTTCTGCCCAGCAGGCTCCTGACGTTTTCCACCACCCCCTCCACACCGGCCGGGTCTCCGGGACCGTTGGACAGGAAGACACCGTCAGGATCCATGGCAAGGACCTCTTCAGCCGGAGTTGTGGCCGGGACCACCTGGACACAGCATCCCCGCCCGGTCAGAAGTCGGAGCTGGTTGTACTTTATCCCGTAATCATAGGCAACGACCTTCAGGCGGCCATCCGGTTCACCGGGAAAACCGTATCCATCCACGGGGCCTTCCCGGCGCCACAGGTACGGTCTTTCCGCCGACACTCTCTGCACCATATCGCGCCCCACCAGCCCGGACCATTCCCTGGCCCTTCGGACCAGGGACTCGGCATCCGGATCAGTGGTCGAAATCACCGCCTTCATTGCCCCGCGGGTACGGATGATCCGGGTCAGCTTCCGGGTATCTACACCGGTTACCCCTAATATATTGTATTTTCGCAGAAAATCCGCCAGGGTAGCGGTGGCACGGTAATTACTGGGTACGTCCTGATACTCCCGCATCAGAAATGCCCGGGGATGCGCGGATGCCGACTCCATATCCTCATCATTGACACCGTAATTACCAATGAGCGGATAGGTCATGGTCACCAGCTGCGCAGTATAGGAAGGGTCGGTCAACACCTCCTGGTAGCCGCTCATACTGGTATTGAAAACAATCTCGCCAACCGCCTCGCCGGGTCCGGTAAAGGATCTTCCAGAGAGGACTGTGCCGTCCTCAAGCCCGATTAATACTTTCATAAATACTCAACTCTCTTTGTCCAGAATAAAATCAATGCACCAGCAGCCTTGCCACGATTTCCGCCTGCTTCCGGGCTGAGCCCTGCTGCAACATAGTAACCTCTGCCGCGTTGCCGCAGGCCTGCCGATAGGCGGCCGGATCATCCAGGTGATGCCGTATCAGAGCAGCCAGCTCAGCCCCGTCCCTGACCTGGAAACCCGCACCGCTGCCGGCAAGAATATCCACGGCATCTGAAAAATCCGCCATGTTCGGCCCGTAGTAAACCGGTCTGCCCCAGCGCACCGCCTCCATGACGTTGTGGCCGCCGCAGTCAACCAGGCTGCCGCCGCAGAAATTAAAATCACCGGCGCTGTAGATCTTTGCCAGCTCTCCCATGCAGTCAACGACTATAACGGGATGCGTTCTTTTCTGTCGCGCACTTTTAAGTTCCGTAAACAGGTGATACTCCATGCCGCGCCGGCTCAGCAGATCCCTGACCTCCGGCAGCCTTTCCAGGTGCCGGGGCGCAATCAGCCACACCAGGGTTTTACCGGTGTGGGAGGCAAGCTGCTGATACACATCGGCAAGTATCTTTTCCTCACCGCTTCGGGTCGAGCCGCAGACAAAAAGTATTTCTTCGCGCAGGCCTAAAAGTGTACGGTAGCCGGCCCGGACAGTATCTGTATCCTCAAGGGGAAAGTCATATTTCATGTTACCGGCCACCCGGATGCGATCCTCCGGCACTCCGAAGGAGGCAAAACGCTCCTTATCCGGCCGCCCGATCACCGCCATGGCGGAAAAACCGCTGACCATGCGGCGCATCATCCCCCGGATACGTTGATAACGCAGGAAAGAGCGTTCGGACATGCGTCCGTTCAGGAGTACTTTTTTCACTCCCGCCAGTTCGAGCTCAGACAGCAGGGCCGGCCATAACTCTGTCTCAAGTCCAACATATATATCCGGCCTGATTCCTGCTAAAAACCGCCGCACGACAACCGGAACATCAAGCGGCGCAAGCAGGCAACGCACATCTCCAGGCAGCTGCTTTTCCGCGACCATCCGGCCATATTCGGTCATGGTCGTCACCACAAATCCGTACCCTTTCCTCCGGGCAAGGAGTTCATGGATAAGTACCCGGGCCGCCTGGACCTCGCCAACGGAAGCGGCATGAATCCAGACGGTCGCAAAAGAGTTCTCACGGGCTGTAACAGCACCGGCAAAATTTCCAATTCTCTGGCTCAGGCTCCTGCCTGATCCGGGCCGAACCAGGGAAACAAGAGGAATGAACAGAAACAACAGGAAAAAGAAAACTGACCCCAAGGCGCAATATAAAAAGTAGAGCAACGATTTTCCCTGTTTTGTTTACAGATGTAAAAAACAAACACCTAAACCTATTTATTCAAACACGAATGACAATATGAGTCAATAGTGAATGGCCGGAACCCCGGAAAAACGGATGATATGGTTTTTCTTGACAACCGGGTACATGCCATGTAAGCAGTCGGGAATATACAATCATCTCTATCAGGAAAGCAGCATGAGAAAAATATTCCTTGTCATCATATCGATGTTTGTTCTTTTACCCTTTGGAGAAACAGCAATGGCCGGAGATCCGCAGTTAAAAGATGGGCTTTACGCAAAAATCATAACGGACAAGGGGGACATCCTGCTCTCCCTCTACTACACAAAAACACCGCTGACAGTGATCAACTTTGTCGGCCTTGCAGAGGGAACCCGGTCTCTGGGCGGCGCGGACAGGCCCACCGGCACCCCGTTTTATGACGGTCTGAAGTTCCACCGGGTCATCAAGGACTTCATGATTCAGGGAGGCTGCCCGCTTGGCACCGGAACCGGAGGTCCCGGCTATACCTTCCCCGATGAATTCGACCCCTCTTTGAAACATGACCGGCCCGGCACTCTCTCCATGGCCAATGCCGGCCCGGGTACCAACGGCAGCCAGTTTTTCATCACCCATGTCCCCACCCCGCATCTTGACGGCAGGCATACGGTTTTCGGCCGGGTGGTACAGGGACAGGAAGTGGTCGATTCCATTGAAAAGGGTGATGTGATCAAAAAAATCGAAATTATCCGTGTCGGCAGGGAGGCCGGTGAATTCAAGACTGACGATGCGGCCTTTAATGCCGCCCTGACCCAGGGTGAGAAGGACAGGATCGAAAAACTGATCAGCAAAAGATGGCCGGAGACGATCAGAACAGCGTCCGGGCTCCGCTATGTGGTCAAAAAAGAAGGTGTCGGAAAAACCCCCGCAAAGGGCAGCACCGTTACGGCTCATTACACGGGACGGCTGCTGGAAAACAACCGGAAATTCGACAGTTCATATGACCGGGGCGCCCCCTTTGATTTTCAGGTCGGCATGGGCCAGGTTATTGCAGGCTGGGACGAGGCCTTTCTGGCCATGAAAAAAGGAGAGAAACGGACCATTATCCTGCCGCCGCAATTAGCCTACGGTTCCAGGGGCGCTGGCCGGGTTATCCCCCCCGATGCATGGCTTGTCTTTGACGTTGAACTTGTTGATTTTACGCAGTAAAATACCTGCTGGAGCCGCAGGGCACACTTGTCTGCGCATGGTCTCCCTGACAGCAGGCAGGCTGATTAACCGGAAAAAGTAAAAGCCGGCCTCAAAAAACCCGGTTTTACCAACAGAACAAACCATATATCAGTGGAGCACAGCATGTCTGAATCCGGAAACAGTGTATCAAAACAGACCCTTTTTATCAGCATAGGCGTTGCCCTGCTGGTGGGCTTTCTTGTCGGTGTCATTTACAGCGACCGCTCTCCCCGGACGGGCGGACAGTTTGTCCAGCAGCAGCAACAGGGCCAACCCCAGGCCCCGCAGCAGAGCCAGTACGCCCAGGCGCTGCCCTCCCTGCAGTTAGCGGTCCAGCAGAACCCGAACAACGCTGACACGTGGGCCCAGTTGGGACATGCCTATTTTGACACCAACCAGCCGGCCAAGGCCATTGAAGCCTACAACAAATCCCTGGCCATTATCCCCAGCAACCCGCCGGTCCTCACCGATCTCGGTGTCATGTATCGGAGAAACGGTCAGCCGGAAAAGGCCATTGAAGCCTTTGACAAGGCCCTTGCCCTCCAGCCCGGTTTTGAGCAGGCCCTGTTCAACAAGGGCGTTGTCTATCACAATGACCTGGGCAACACCGAAGCCGCCATCCAGGCGTGGAAAGAACTGCTCATTGCCAACCCGGGTGCAACCGACCACAACGGCGTGCCCATTGCCAAGATGATTGAAGACATCTCGAAATAGGGTCGGGTGCCGGGGGTGAGCCGAACCCCGGTCCCGGTGTCTGTTCTTTCTCGCTTGACAGGCAACTTTAACAAATATATATTTTATGATTTACACCGTGATGTATTAACTCATATCATGCAGGAAGAGTCATTGCCCTGGTCAGTGACGGTTTCAATCAAGAGGAAGGGTTTTCAATGAAAAAAATAACTGGAGCGCAGGCGATAATCAAGTGTCTGGAGGAAGAAAAGGTTCATACTATTTTTGGTTTTCCGGGCGGCGCTGTTATTGACCTGTACGACGAACTGCTGGATTCCGGTATCAAACACGTCCTTGTCCGCCACGAGCAGGGAGCTGTCCATGCTGCTGACGGCTATGCCCGTGCAACCGGCGAGGTCGGAGTTGCGCTTCTCACCTCGGGACCGGGGGCAACAAACGGAGTAACCGCGATCGCCACCGCCTACATGGATTCCATACCCGTTGTCATCCTGACCGGCCAGGTACCGACGGCCCTTATCGGTAATGATGCTTTTCAGGAAGTGGACATCGTCGGCATCACCCGCCCGTGTACCAAGCACAACTATCTCGTCAACAGGCCGGAAGACCTTGTCCCGACCATTCGTGAAGCCTTTTATCTCGCCTCCACAGGGCGTCCCGGGCCGGTGCTGATAGACCTGCCCAAGGACGTCGTTGCCTCGCTGGTCAATTTTCCGGCAAGAAAGAAAATCAAGATGCAGACCTACCAGCCCAACTATGCCCCCCATCCGGGCCAGGTTGAAAAGGCCTGCCGGGCAATGCTCAAGGCAAAACGCCCTGTTCTGTATGTCGGCGGCGGGGTCATCCTTTCCAACTCCAGCAAGAACCTGACGGAACTCGGGGAAAAACTGCAGGCCCCTGTAACCATGACCCTGATGGGGCTGGGTGCCTTTCCAGGCACCAATCCTCTTTCTCTCGGCATGCTTGGCATGCACGGCAGTTATGCGGCCAACATGGCGGTAGCCAAGAGCGACCTGCTGATTGCCGTGGGGGCCCGTTTTGACGACCGGGTAACCGGGCGGCTTGATGCATTTGCCCCGGACGCGAAAATCATCCATATCGATATCGATCCGACCTCCATCAGCAAGAATGTCAAGGTTGACATCCCCATAGTTGCTGACTGCAAGGCCGCGCTGAAGGCCATGAATGACTGGCTTGACATGTCATCCGACCTTGACTCCACGAGCGGCGGCCGGCTGCAGCCCTGGCTTGCCCAGATAGCCGAGTGGCAGGAAAAACACCCCCTGACCTACCGCGATGAAGGTGATATTATCAAGCCCCAGTATGTGGTTGAAAAAATTAACGAACTGACCGGGGGAGATGCCATCATCACCACCGAGGTCGGCCAGAACCAGATGTGGGCGGCCCAGTTCTATAAATTCAACAAGCCCCGGCATCTCCTTACCTCCGGCGGTCTCGGCACCATGGGATACGGCCTGCCGGCTGCAATAGGAGCAAAGATGGCCTTTCCTGATGCCACGGTCATAGATATTGCCGGAGACGGCTCCATCCAGATGAATATTCAGGAACTGGCCACGGCAAAACAGTGGGGCGCCCCTGTCAAGGTAGCTATCTTAAACAACAACTATCTTGGTATGGTACGGCAATGGCAGGAACTTTTTTATGACCGTCGCTACTCGGCCACTCCCATGGAGGTAACCCCTGATTTTGTCGCGCTTGCCAAGGCATACGGGGCTGTCGGCCTGCGGGCAAAGAAAAAGGATGAGGTTGAACCGGTCATCAAGGAGGCCCTGGCAACCGACAACCTGGTTATCATGGACTTTGTCGTCAACCGTGAGGAGGGAGTCTTCCCCATGGTTCCGGCCGGCAAGGCCACCACGGAAATGCTGCTTGTCTGACAGAGACTTTTGGAATAAAAAAACAAGACAAATCTTACCTCAGCTTTTTACAGGATCAATTCAATGAAACATACACTTTCAGTTCTTCTCCTGAACAAACCCGGTGCGCTGTCCCGGGTAACCGGGCTGTTCAGCGGCAGGGGTTTTAATATCGAAAGCCTGTGCGTGGCGGAAACAATGGACCCCAAGGTCTCCTGCCTGACCCTGGTAACGCGGGGGGATGAAAAAATAATCGAGCAGATAACCAAGCAGCTCCATAAACTGATAGATGTCCTCAAGGTATCGGATGTCAGCGAAGGAGAGTTTGTTGAACGGGAAATGGTCCTGATCCGTGTCAAGGCGGAAGCGGGAACCCGGGCTGAAGTCCTCCGCATCATTGATATCTTCCGCGGCAAGGTCATTGATGTCAGCCCCAACTCATACGCGGTGGAGATAACCGGCCCGGAGAGCAAAATTAAAGCCGTGATTGACATCCTGAGACCCATTGGTATCAAGGAGATTATCAGGACCGGAACAATTGCCATGGCAAGAGCTCCCAAATAGCCGGCTGTCTCACCCTCTATGAAAAACCCCAGGGTTCCCATTGCTCTTGAAGGATATCCCTTTATTCTCTTCTGTGTCTTTGCAACCCTGGTCTGCGGTCTGCTTGAACTGACCGTTGCGGCGTTCAGCGGCATTCTTGTCACCGGATTTGTTACCTGGTTTTTTCGTGATCCGGAACGGACCGTACCTGATGATCCTAACGCTTTTGTCTCCCCGGCCGACGGCAAGATTATTCTTATTGAGAAAATATTTGATGACCGCTTCACCAACATGGACGTTCACAAGGTGTCGATCTTCATGAATATTTTCAACGTCCATGTCAACCGGATCCCCTACCCCGGCATCGTTGAAAAGATAACTTTACAGCCCGGCAGGTTCTACTCTGCCGACTCAAATCGCGGTTCCCTGCACAATGAATATTGCTCCATGACGGTCAAGGCGGATTCCATCAGAAAATACGGGGTCGTCCAGATGGCAGGCCTTGTTGCCCGCCGCATTGTCTGCTGGGCGGAAAAAGGAGACCATGTCACTGGTGGCCGGCGATACGGGCTTATCCGCTTCGGCTCACGGGTTGATCTTTACCTTCCCCTGGACGTCAAGATCGGGGTCCGTAAAGGTGAAAAGGTCCGTGCTGGAGAGTCGATTATCGGCACTCTTCAAACAGGGCAACAGGATTGAACCGGAGCAAGAGTCTGCCGCCACATCTGCCGGCCAGAGCTTTGACCAAATTATACAAATCCCCAATACACCTTGTATGTATTATAAATAATTATTATATTAGCAACACACGGGAATCATATCTTCAACCTGAGAGCCTGACAGACTTCAGCCTGACAGGCTAATAATCATGGACCAGACCACTGATTCAAAATTTCATCCGCTTCCCTGCCTGCTGACCTGCGTCAGTCTGTTTTGCGGATTCTATTCAATAATTGCCGCCATAAACGGTCATTTCTTTGCCGGTGCGATTGCAATTCTTATTGCGGCGGTTTTTGACGGTCTTGATGGCCGGGTTGCCAGGATGACGGGCACAACCAGTACTTTTGGCAAGGAACTGGACTCCTTATGTGACCTCGTTTCCTTTGGCGTTGCTCCGGCGCTGCTTGCATATCTCTGGGCATTAACGCCATACGGTCGATACGGCTGGCTGGCGGCCTTTCTGTATGTCGCAACCACGGCTCTGCGACTGGCCAGGTTCAACACTCAGTCGACTGGTTCAGGTTCTGACTTTGTCGGCCTCCCATGTCCTGCTGCGGCAATGATGGTTGCGTCTACAGTCATGTTCAGCAGATTCTTAGGTGCAACAGAGACAGTCAAGCATGTTTCCATTCTTCTGCTGATCTATATTTTATCTTATCTCATGGTCAGCAACCACAGGTATCTCAGCTTTAAACAGTTAAAAATCAAAAAAGAAAAAAAATTCCAGATCGTTGTTTTCATGCTGCTTGTCCTTATACTGGTTGCAACCGAACCACCGGTAACACTGTTTGTTGTAGCATTGGTCTATATTCTGTCCGGGCCTGTACTTGCTTTACGCAAACTTCTTTCCAGAAGCAAAGTACCGGTAAAGAAAAAATCACCCTGACATCCCGGCCGGTTTTTTCCGACAGGGACTGTTGTCCAACACGATACTCGTTCATTGCGTATAACCGGCGGCTCAGTCAAAAACAGAAAGATCATGACTCCGGCAGCAAGGGGCAGAAACACCCTGCGTCCAACGAGTGATCGGGTCAGGGAGGCCCTGTTCAGCATCTTAGGGGAACAGATTCAGGGATCCAGTATCCTGGATCTCTTCGCCGGTACCGGCTGTCTGGGACTCGAAGCGTTGAGCCGTGGCGCGTCGCAGGCGGTCTTTGTCGACCAGGACCCTCTTTCCCTGCGGCTTGTCCGCAAAAACCTGCTCACCTGCTTTCCTGATGTGCCGGCTGAAATCACCCGTCTGAATCTTGCCAGAATGTCGGCATACCTGACCCTGAAAAAGCGTTTTGCAGGACAGGACAGGTTCAATTATATATTTATGGACCCGCCTTATGAGAAAAAACTGGCAGAAAAGGCACTGACAATGGTAGAAAAAGCTGAACTGCCGGCACGCAATGGGTCTGTTATAGTTGAAGAGCGCTGGAATACGAAACTGCCTGAGAGAACAGGCCGCCTCCTGCTGCAGAAAAAACGCCGCTACGGGGGAGCAGGAATCTGG
>JAJRVA010000019.1 GCA_024277485.1 Deltaproteobacteria bacterium
CGTTTCAGGCGTTTCAGGCGTTTCAGGCGTTTCAGGCGTTTCAGGCGTTTCAGGCGTTTCAGGCGTTTCAGGCGTTTCAGGCGTTTCAGGAGGTGGTGTTTTGATGCCCTCTTCGTCGTGACCTTTTTTTGGACTTACCGCTTTTCCCCCACATTTTTCTTCAAAGGCAAGCAGAACAAAAAGCGTGGCAAACGGCAGGGCAAAAATGATTCCGAAAGGTATCATCTGGCCCACAGCTGTAATGCCGATGTAGAGGGCTACCACTGTCAGGTGTTCGGCAACCGGTTTTTCCAGGGCTATGCGGCTGCTCTCCTTGACCGCGTCGATAAGCCCCATCTCCTTGTCCGTCATGAGCGGCAGCATATAGATGCAGAAAAAGTACAGGGCCAGCGCGGCGATGATTCCCGGCAGAACCAGGAGCAGAAAACCGATAAATATGACAAAAGCCGCAACGATGGTGAAGGCAAACAGGGGCAGAAACAGTCGCATCTCGGAGAACAGGTCACCTATCTCGGGTTTTCTGCCTTCCCTGATTGTGAGCAGGAGGGACTGAAAATACCCTGCCGTACACACCGGTGCCAGTATGCCCAGGGTAAAGAAGGATACAACGCACAGGGCCAGGGTGTTAAGCAGCAGAGCAGGCAGAAATTCCGTAAAAATTTTCCACGATTTTTCAAGCAGACCTTTGAAATCCATGTCAACCCTCCATTGATAAATTTATATTGTTATTATTGTACGGATTTCACGGGGTGAAGGCAAGCCGTGGCAGAAAAAACTATGGCTGAAAAAGTTGCTCTACGAGATCCTGAACGGTCCGGACACCGATTATTTTCAAGGATGAGTTTTGCGCATTATCAAGAAGCCGGGTGCTTGAATCCGGCATGAGGAATGTATTGAATCCGAGCCGCTCCGATTCCCGGAGCCGCATGTCCATCTGACCGACAGCCCGTATTTCACCGGCAAGTCCCACCTCTCCACAGACCAGTGTGAAGGGGTCAACAGTCTTTTCATACAGGCTTGACAACAGCGCGACGATAACGCCTAAATCAAGAGCAGGTTCGTCTATCCGGATGCCGCCGGCAATATTGAGAAAGATGTCGTGATCATACAGGGCGGCGCCGATTTTTTTTTCAAGAACAGCTGTCAGGAGGGCCAGCCGCTGCGGGTCGGCCCCGATGGCGGTGCGTCGGGCGGTTCCCAGGCTGCTCGGGCTGACCAGCGCCTGGACCTCGACCAGAATGGGCCGGGTGCCCTCAACACTCGGGATGACGACTGAGCCGGGCACATTTTTCGGACGTTCGGCTAAAAACAGTGCGGACGGATTGTCTACTTCCGCCAGGCCGGTTTCCTTCATTTCAAAGACGCCGATCTCGTTGGTTGAACCGAACCGGTTTTTTACCGTGCGCAGTATCCGGTACACCTGTCCCCGGTCACCCTCAAAGTAGAGAACCGTGTCAACCATATGCTCGAGGACCCGGGGGCCGGCGATGGATCCATCTTTTGTCACGTGGCCGATAAGCACAACCGGCAGACCGGTTCCCTTGGCCAGGGAAATAAGCCTGGCCGTGGATTCCCGTACCTGGGTAACACTGCCGGGAGCTGACCCGATATCTTCGCTGTATATGGTCTGGATGGAGTCGACTGCAAGGAAAGCAGGCTTAAGTTCGGTTGCCAGGGCCGCGACAGACTCGACACAGTTCTCGGTGGCAAGATATATGGCGTTCTCCTGTATGCCGAGCCTGTCGGCCCGCATGCGGATCTGCTCAGCGGATTCTTCGCCTGTGACATACAGGACTTTACGTCCATCCCGGGCAAGGGTTGCGAGAAGCTGCAGGATAAGGGTGGATTTGCCGATTCCAGGGTCGCCTCCGACCAGGGTCATGGATCCCGGTACAATTCCACCGCCAAGAACGCGATCCAGTTCACTTATGCCGGTTATCATCCTGCCGGTGTCTTTTCGGGTGGAACAGTCGGCAAGAGACATGGCCCGTGGTGTAGTCCCGGCAGCGCGGGGCCGGGGCACACGCTTTTCCTCGGCCAGGGAATCCCATTCACCACAGTCCGGGCACCTGCCAAGCCACTTGACGCTTTCATACCCGCACCGGCCGCAGATATACAGTGTTTTTTCTTTCTTCACAGGCGGCATAAATTTTTTTCTTATATTTTTTTCCTGACACCTGATTCCTGCCCCCTGAACTTAATCATTTTTCACGCGTTTTAACAAGCACCTAAAAGTCTTTCCTTTCAGCCGAGATTCAGATATCCTTAAAGCAGGGGAACAACCTGATCAGGGAGACGCACAATGAAAGAGGCGCTGTTTTACCAGGCAGGATCAGAAAACAGGGTGATCTGCAACCTGTGCAGTCATCACTGCACCATTAAGCCGGGCAGGCGAGGGATCTGCGGGGTGCGGGAAAACAGGGACGGTGTCCTGTACAGCCTTGTTTACGGGCAGCTGGTGGCGGAAAAGAGCGATCCCATTGAAAAGAAACCACTTTTTCATTTTCTGCCCGGCAGCAGTACCTATTCAATCTCGACCGTGGGGTGTAATTTTCACTGCCGCCACTGTCAGAATTATCACATTTCCCAGTATCCGCATATGCATGAAGGCACAATCACCGGGACGTTGCGGACTCCGGAGGAGGTGGTTCAGGCCGCAGAAAAATGCGGCTGCCGCAGCATCAGCTACACCTATGTTGAACCGACGATTTTCTACGAGTTTGCCAGGGACTGTTCCCTGCTGGCCCATGAAAAAGGCATAAAAAACGTCTTTGTCAGCAACGGGTACATGACACCCGAGGTGAGCCGCGATCTGGCCCCGCTGTTAGACGGTATTAATATCGACATCAAGGCATTCACGGATGATTTTTACAAAAAAATCTGCCGGGCCCGTCTTCAGCCGGTCCTTGATACTGTTCTCCTGATGCATGAACTCGGAGTCTGGGTCGAGGTAACAACCCTTCTGATTCCGGGCCTGAATGATTCTCCGGAGGAACTGGGGGAGATTGCCCGGTTCATCAAGGAGATTGATCCCGGTATGCCGTGGCATGTTACGGCCTTTTATCCCACCTACAGGTTAACGGATAGAAACCCGACCCCGCTGGAAAATCTGCAGAAGGCCCGTGACATCGGGCTCGCGGAAGGCCTGCGCTACGTGTATGAGGGCAATGTCCCCGGGAGAGGGGGAGAAAACACCTTCTGTCCCGCCTGCGGCGCAGAGCTTGTCAGCCGTTACGGTTTCAGTATCACGGCTATGCGCGTCGACCAGGGGAAATGCTCTC
>JAJRVA010000252.1 GCA_024277485.1 Deltaproteobacteria bacterium
CTGGTGGACATTGACGGGTTCCACGATATTTTCCCGCACCAGGGCCGAGACAATCGGAGACATGCCGTGATAACGCAGTCCGCCGGCATGGATGCCCGGCGGCATAAAATCATGACCCAGGGTGTGCATCTGCAGAAGCGGCGTCATCCCTGCCGTATCACCGGAATCATAGGCGAATTTTCCTTCGGTCATGGTTGGGCATGATGCGGGCTCCACGCCGACGAAACGGATCTTTTTCCCATCCAGCATGTCCGGGACAAACGGAACAGCCAGGCCGGCAAAGTTTGAACCACCGCCACAGCAGCCGACAACGACGTCAGGGGTCTCTCCGATGAGCTCCATCTGCTTTTTCGCCTCCTGGCCGATGATGGACTGGTGCAGGATAACATGGTTCAGGACCGAGCCCAGCGCGTAGTTGGTATTTTCACTTGTCACCGCCTCCTCGATGGCCTCGCTGATGGCAATACCGAGAGAGCCGTTGTTTTCCGGGTCCTGCTCGAGCACCGACCGGCCGTAATTGGTATATGGGCTCGGACTGGCCACAATTTCAGCGCCGTATGTCTGCATGACCGATTTACGGTAGGGTTTCTGGTCAAACGACACCCGCACCATGTAGACCTTGCATTTGAGGCCGAACATACTGGTTGCCATGGCAAGGGCGCTGCCCCACTGTCCCGCCCCGGTCTCGGTTGCCAGCCGTTTGACACCCTCGCGCATGTTGAAATAGGCCTGGGCGACAGCGCTGTTGGGCTTGTGGCTGCCAACGGGTGAGACACCCTCGTTTTTAAAATAAATTTTCGCCCTGGTACCGAGCGCCTGTTCCAGCTTCGTCGCCCTGACCAGTGGTGACGGGCGCCATATTTTATACACCTCGAGGATCTCTTCTGGAATGGGGATATGACGTTCAGGACTCATCTCCTGCTCCAGAAGCCCCATGGGGAAAATTGCGGCAAGCTTCTCAGGAGCCATGGGCTGCATGGTTTCAGGATCAAGCGGGGGCTGCAGTCCGTTCGGGATGTCCGGAGCCACATTATACCAGCTGGTGGGCATTTCATCGTCACGCAATAGAACTTTCTTCGTCATGTCCTCTCCTTTTTCTGGGAAGATTCATCAGTGATAAAAGCAGGCGAAGACGTATCACTTCCACCTGCATCATAAACTCCATTTCATCTGCCCTGCAGACGGCGCAGTATTGTCCTGGTACTGTTTCCGGAGCAAACTGATTTTCCGATTTTTTCTGTTTGTTCAACAAAACTCATACCACATTCCAAAGAGCGAACTCAAGGAATTGTTGAGCAGCCCGCCAAAAGTCGCAGATACCGGACATGCTGCGGGAAAAATTATGAATCCGGCGAAAAATCTCCGATACTTTCTTTTGTCACCCGCGCAAGCAGAACATCCCTCTCTTCCAGCCCGAGAACATGGTGCAGGATATCCCTGGGACTCGCCCCTGCCCGGCCGGCATGAGAAAAAAGCTCAAAGCGCACGTCACGCCCGGAACCTTCCAGGTTCTTGACCAGCGGCCTGATATCCAGTTCCCTCGTTTTCTTTTTCCTGATCCGTTCAACAACAAAACTGTCCCGCATCATGAACTTCCTTATACCCTCCTGCCGGTCATCGGTCAGGGACCTGTTGAGACGAACCCGGTACGATATCACCTGTGTCGCGGCTTCAGACCGGGGTGGCGCGCCCAGGGAAAAAACCTCCATCCCGGCGGGCAGTTGGCGGTTCAGGTTGTCGATCACGCTGTGCCTGTCATCTACAGCCGAGGTCAGGATCATATCAAAATACTCTACCTTACTCTCCACTCCCACCGGCAGGGCAGGGCTGAAAGATACCCGTGGAGATGGGTTGAAGCCCTGTGAATAGAGGACCGGGATGCCCGCCCTTGTGATGGCTCTGAAAATCAGCTGCAGCGCTTCAAGGTGGCTGAAAAACCGTGTATCTCCCAGACGGGTGTAATGCACCCGGTAAACATGACGCGCCGGCTCTTTTTCCTCCCTGCGGGGCGCCTCGGACCGGGAAACCGGCAGGGGTGATCCGGTGCCGGTATTGACCTTTGGCCGGATTACCTTGAAGTCGCATAACCCGCATACCTGGCAGCCGTCGGTCCTGCAGTCGGGAGTGTATTCCCCTGCCAGGGCTTTATGGAGCTCCTGCACCAGGAATTTTCTGTCCACGCCGCTGCCAAGGTGGTCCCAGGGCAGAACCTGCTCCGGATCCCTCGCCGCCAGGTAGCTGTCCAGGTCAATCCCGCATGTTTCCGCAGCCTGCCGCCAGTCGGCAAGACTGTAATGCTCCGACCATCCATCCAGCCGAACCCCGTTTTTCCAGGCTGTTTCCACCAGGCGCGACAGGCGGCGGTCTCCGCGGGAAAAAACCCCCTCCATCACACTCTGCTCCGGATCCTGCCACTTGAGCTTGAACCCCCGGCGCGGCAGCAGTTTTTTCAGCAGGTTAATCCGTTCTTTTGACTCCTCGAGAGACAGCTGCCGTTCCCACTGAAACGGTGTGTGGGGCTTGGGCACAAAGGTCCCCACGCTGACATTGATCTGCAGCCTGCGGCCGGCGGAACCGGCTGTCTGCCGCGCTTTCTGCGCCAGACCGACAATGGCCTCCACGTCCTGGATCGTCTCGGTGGGCAGGCCGATCATAAAGTAGAATTTTATCAGGTTCCAGCCCATGGCAAAGGCACTGCGGCATGTTTCAAGCAGATCCTGTTCCGTAATTCCCTTGTTGATGACCTGGCGCAGCCTGTCCGTGCCCGCCTCCGGGGCCACGGTAAATCCTGTCTTGCGGACCCTCCTGATCTGGCTCATGATTTCACCGGTCAGGGTGCCCACCCGCATGGAGGGCATGGACACGGAGACATGCTGGTCGGCAAAGCGGTTCATGAGCCGGATCATCAGTTCCGGCAGGCAGGTAAAATCCCCGGAGGACAGGGACAGCAGGGCCATCTCATCAAAACCGCTCTTCTTGACCCCCTGCTCGGCAATGGTCATGATTTCATCAACCGTGCGTTCCCGGACCGGCCGGTAGATCATGCCGGCCTGGCAGAAACGGCAGCCGCGAGTGCACCCCCTGGCTATTTCAATGCCCAGCCGGTCATGGATCGGTTTGACTATCGGGACCAGGGGACTGGCCAGGTTCTCCGGCCCTGGAAGATCGGGGATGACCCTTCTTCGTACTGTGGTGAAGCCGGGCTTGAGAGACAGGATATCGGTCAGGTCCGTCCCGGTATAGACCGGCTTGAAAAATGACGGCACATACACTCCCCCGATATCCGCCATCCTGTCGAGCATCTCCCGGCGGGAGGCTCCTGATTCCTTTGACTCCATGATCAACTCAGCTATGTCAAGAATGGCCTCCTCACCATCTCCCAGGACAATGGCGTCAAAAAAATCCGCCACCGGTTCCGGGTTCAACCCGCAGGAACCACCACCTATAATGAGGGGGAATGGTCCGCTGCGCTGATCCGCGCGAAAGGGGATTCCGGCCAGGTCAAGGACTGTCAAAATGTTTGTGTAGCAGAGTTCATAGGGCAGAGTGATACCGACAACATCAAAACCGGAGACAGGTCTTCTCGATTCCAGGGTAAACAGGGGAAGATCATGGCGCCGCAGCTCGTCTTCCATGTCTACATCAGGGCAGTACGCTCTTTCAGCCAGGAATTCCTCCCTGCTGTTCAGGATATGATACAGTATCTGCAAGCCCTGGTGCGACATGCCGATCTCGTACAAATCCGGAAAAACAAGGACAAAACGGACTTTGGCCTCATCCCGGTTCCCGGTGACGGCGTGGAGTTCATTGCCCACATACCTGCCCGGTTTACGAACCAGGGGTAAAATATGGTCTATTGAAATCTGGTGGGACATACCCTTTCAAAGATGCGGTTTACCGGCCTGTTTGCCGAAAAATGTTGACATTGCAAGCTTCCACGATGTATTCAAAATATGAGATGAATATATCTGAACCAACCCAAGAATACTCAATTTTACATAGAGGCGCCTTGAAAAATGAGACTTACCATGAAAAAAAGTGCTTTCATCACAGCAGCCTGCCTCATGACCCTGCTTGTCCATGTCGGCCTGACCCCGGCCTTTGCCGCGCCAACGCTTCAGCAGATCGCGTTTGACAGTCCCCGTCCTGGTGAGGACAGGGTCATTTTTACCCTGAACGGAGCCCACCTGCCCAAAACGTTTGCCCTGAAAGGGGACCGGCCCCGGGTTATTTTTGATTTTCCTGAAGTTGTCCCGGCCCGGGAGGTCAAAAATTCCCTCCAGGTCCAGGGAACCTTTATCAAGAGCATCAGAACGGGAATCCATAAGGGGAGCAATCCGAAAACCAGGGTTGTCCTTGATTTACAGCCTGGCATGCAGGTTGATTTTGACCAGAACTTCGATGCAGGCACGAATACGCTCGTCATCCGGCTTTTTGCTGCCGGAGAGACAGTGGAACCGCTTCCTGTGGAGCAGGCGGAAACGGAAGTGGTCCAGGCGGAAGCGGTACAGGAAGACGTGGCTGAACCCCAAGAAGCTGCGGAAGAGACAGCAGTGGAGGAGACTGCACCGGAAAGCGCTGCCGTTGAAAGCAGTGTCCCCGAGGAGGCCGGCCAACCCGAGCCTGAACAGCCTGCCGGGGATGCCGCCCTGGTTGAGCCTGTACCGGATTCTGAAACCGACACTGAGAAACCGGCAGCGGTGCAGGAAGCCACCGAGGCAGCGGCCACCTCTGCAGCTGATGCCGAATCAAAGGTCAAATCTCTCCTGGAGGAATCAACAGTTATCCAGTCCCTGTCCGAAGTCGGGGAGAGGGAAGAAAAAGCAGA
>JAJRVA010000253.1 GCA_024277485.1 Deltaproteobacteria bacterium
GTCATGAATTCGGACCGGTAGCCGAGAAGACCCCGGGTGGGGACCTTGAATTTCAGCCGTGCCATCTGGTTTTCAACCTGGAGGTCAAGAAGGATACCTTTGAGCCTGCCCAGCTTTTCAATGACCACTCCCTGGAAATTTTCGTCAACATCCACCGTCAACTCTTCATAGGGTTCCAGGGTTTTGCCGTCCTCCTCCCTCATAATGACATGGGGCCGGGTGACCTGAAACTCGTATCCTTCCCGCCGCATCTTTTCAATGAGGATGGAAAGGTGCAGTTCACCCCGGCCGGAAACAATAAACCCGACTCCGTCCGTCAGGGGTTCGACCCTGAGGGCGACATCGGCCAGGGTTTCACGGTTCAGCCGTTCTTCCAGGTGCCGGGATGTAACGAATTTTCCGTCCTGGCCGGCAAACGGTGAATCATTGGGTATAAAGTTCATGGAGATGGTGGGCGGGTCTATTTCAATAAGCGGCAGGGGCCGCGGATCGTCGGGATCGGTAAAGGTGACCCCGACCGTCACATCGTCCATGCCAGCCACGGCGACAATTTCACCGGTAGCAGCCGAGTCGACCGGTACCTGCTGGTCGCCTTCGAAGGCGAAAATCTTGGTTATGCGGAGGGGCTTTATGGAGCCATCCCGGCGGGCGACCACCACGTTGCTGTTGATGCTTATGTGCCCGTTGACCAGTTTGCCGATACCGATCCGGCCAAGGTAGGGCGAGTAGTCAATGGTGTTTATCTGGAGCTGAAGCGGCTTGTTCCGGTCCCCGGCCGGCGGAGGAACATGGTTGACAATCATGTCGGAGACCACGCTCATCCCCTTTGCCCCGGAAGCCGGTTCTTCCGGTTCGCTTACGGCATACCCCTCCTTGGCAGAGGCGTAGACAACGGGAAAATCAAGGGTTTCGTCCGGCGCGTTCAACCTGGCTAACAGGTCAAAAACCTGGTCCACGACCCAGTCGCACCGGGCGCCCGGCTTGTCAATCTTGTTGATCACGACCAGGATGGGCAGCCGGGCGGCCAGGGCTTTCTTGACCACGAAAAAGGTCTGCGGCATGGGGCCTTCCTGGGCATCGACCAGGAGTACGGCGCCGTCGGCCATGCGCAGCACCCGTTCGACCTGGCCGCCGAAGTCGGCATGGCCCGGGGTGTCAATGATGTTTATACGATGTTCCCCATGCATGTAGGAACCGTTTTTTGAGGAAATGGTAATGCCCCGTTCCCGCTCCAGGTCCATGGAGTCCATGAGCCGTTCCGCTACCTGCTGGTTGTCGCGAAACATGCCGCTCTGCCGGAAAAGCTGGTCGACAAGGGTTGTCTTGCCATGGTCAACGTGGGCAATAATGGCTACATTTCTGATTTTCTGCTGTTCCATGTATGTCTCTCATGTTATGGTTTCCCTGGAAAAAATAAAAAAGGACGATAAGTCGCCTTGTTGGGAAACTTGAAAAAGGCCGGACTCTACAGGAAATCGGATAAAATAACAAGCCGGTTTCCTGAATTTCCTCACGATATGACCTTTCATTGCAGAAATTATGACATCAACAGGGACAGGTGCCGGAGGCTCAGGGGAGAGTGTGTGCCCGGCCGGCGAGGGTGCGTCCTCGAAGGCAGGGTGGCGGTCAGTGAAGAACTGGCGGAGAAAATCAGAAGCCTTGATGAAACACTCTCCGAATGGTTGTCCCGAAACGATGAAGAGGCGTACCGTGACCTATAAACCTTTCGATGTGGTTGTGGCGCCTTTTCCCTTTACCTGTCTGCAGTCTACAGGCGATCGAAGACCTTACGGCGGGCGGCGGCGGAACGGCGCAGGGCAGGGATGTGGATGTCGATATAGTCGATGATCCTGGCCTTTTTGTTTGCCGAGGGTCGCATGATGCGGCCGGTAACCTGCAGGAGCCGGCCTTCGAATTTTATCGGGGTGGAGAGAACCAGGGTACTCAGGCCGGGACAGTCAAAGCCTTCGCCGATCAGCTGCAGGGTGGAAATCAGGACCTTTATCTCCCCTTGCCGGACCTGGTCGACGATCCTGGTCCGCTCTTCGGTCGGCACCCGGCCGGTCAGCAGAACACTCTCAATCCCTGCCAGTTCCAGTTTTTTCTGCAGTACTTCACAGTGGGCCACCCGGTCCGATACGACAAGGACCGTGCCCTCGTGCCCCTGCTTCACGATGCGGGCGACATCGCCTGCAATCCGGGTGTTGCGGTTCTCATCAGCTGCCAGGGCCTTGATCAGTTTGGGGTAGTCCCCCCGGAACCCGTAGGTGAAGTCAGTGGGTTTCTGAATGAATTCCGGCCGCACAACAGCGCCGCTTTCCTCCAGGACTTTCGGGCTGACCGAATGGAGCCGGTCTCCCATGTAGGTGTAGATCAGTTGCGTCATGCCGTCCTCCCGGCGGAAGGCGGTCGCGGAAAGACCCAGCATGAAGTAACTGTCAAAACTGCTCACAACATCGGTGAAAAGGCTGGCCGGCACCCGGTGGCATTCATCCACAATGATATGGCCGAACCGGGCGGGCAGGGTGTCCAGGCGCTTGCGGGCCGTGTTGACGATGGCAACGGTGACAGGCCGGATATCGTATTTGCCGTCTCCGGCCTGCCCGGCTTCGATGCCCAGGAACTGATCAATCCTTTCCCGCCACTGGTGCAGGAGTTCCCTGTTGTGGACAATGACCAGGCAGGGCTGTTTTCGTCTTGCTATGATGTCAAGCGCCATCACGGTTTTGCCGGAACCGGTCCCTGCCTCCAGCACACCGAATGAATGGCGTGTTACCGCTTCAACGGCTTCCTGCTGGTACGGACGCAGGGTGCCCCGGAACTCCAGGTCGATGTCAGGCAGACGGCGGCGGTTGTCAATAATCTGCGGGCGGGCGCCTGACACCTGTTCACAGAGCAGGATGGCCCGGTTGACAAACCCGCGTGGGAAAAAAAGCCTGTCCTGCCGGTCATTGAAGAAGTAGAGTTTGGGTTTGAGTTTTTTTCCGATCCAGCGGCTGTACCGTTTGGCGGCCTGGTATTTCGGGTTGATAATAGTGAGTTTTTGCCTGATAATGGCTTTTTGTGTTTCCGTGGCGCCCTCGAGACAGGCCTCAGTGTCGACCGTGAAGCGGAACGGTGTGCCGGATTTTTTGGGATGTGGCTGGTGTGCTGGATTCACGAGCGTTGCGTTGGCTGGTGGTGCGATATTTTGTCGGGAGTGTCCCGGTTTCCCGGAAAAACATACCCGGACAACCGGATCATCATGAATATATACTATTCAGGTGTTGCCGGGATATTGCAATGAATAATTACTTTTTTTCATGGCCGGGGCGTTTCCGGCAGGTTGCTTCTTGTCGGCGCATGACTGTTTGCGTTGGCGGGAAAATACAGTAGTATGAAAGAAATTACCCGGTGGATTCTATAACGGAACGAGATATGATCAGACTATTGCCACGAAAGTTTATTGTACCATGCGTTGCGGCGATGCTGGTGCTTGCTGTCGAGTGTTATGCCGGTCCGGACCATGTAACCATAACCCTGCCGGAAAAGGTTATCCGGCAGACAATCCAGGATATCCTTCCCCTTGATATTACCCCGCAGGGTGATTTTGCGCAGGGGAACCTTGTCCTGAGTTCAGTCGATCAGTTCACGCTTGGGAGCAACACTGCCCGGCTGCGTGGTGTGATCACGGGAAAAGATCTTGTCGTAAGCACAATGATCGGTAACCAGGAAATCAGGTTGAAGATCGGGGAGGTCCGGGTTCCCCTGGTATGTAATGTTACCTTTCGCTTTGACCGGAAGGAAAAGAAGCTGTACCTCACGCCGCGTTTTGAAGATCCAGCCAAGGGGAAGGCGCCGGACCAGGTCAACAAGCTGCTGCCTGTTCTGGCCCTGCTGAACAACAGGGAATACCCGGTCCCCCTCTCCGGTCTCCAGGCCGTGCGGACGAAAATAGGCAAGCGACAGCTCCTGTTGAACATGGAGCCCGTTGACATACAGGTTCTGCCGACACAGGTGGTGCTGAAAATGGCGCCGAAACTGAGCCGGGTAGAGTGATACCAGAGGTTTCTTCAACCGTTTAACATAACTGGAGGATGTTTTTATGCCGGAAAACTGCCTGTTCTGTAAAATCATCAATGGTGAAATTCCCGCCGACAAGTTGTACGAAGATGATGATATTCTCGCCTTTCGTGATATAGCCCCGCAGGCGCCTGTCCACTTCCTGGTTATCCCCAAGAAACATATCAGCGGCCCCTCTGCTGTCACGACGGAAGACGAGCAGCTGATCGGCAGGACAATGCGCCTGGCCGGGGAAATCGCCCGGCAGGAAGGGCTGGAACATTACCGGGTGGTGCTCAACAACGGCGCCGATGCCGGTCAGACGGTTTTTCATATCCATATCCATATCCTGGGCGGCCGGAGCATGTCCTGGCCCCCGGGTTGATGGGCTCCAGGTCCCCTCATGGGGGGTGCGGATAATATCAGGCAAAAGGGTGGTCTGAAAAAATGGCTGGTACTGTTTTTGGGTCTTCTGGTTGTCCCGCTTTTGCTGTACAGCTGGCTACCGCTTGGTGTTGAGCGAATTTTTCTTCCCTCTCTTCTTGAAAAATCAGGCCTGGCCGGATACCAGGCTTCCGTCTACAGGTTGGGGCTCAACGGCGCTACCCTGCGGGTGTCAGGTATGCCGGGCGCTGTTTTTCCCGCCGTAAATATCCAGGCCGAGTGGTCCCCCGAAGCTCTGCTGCAGGGGAAACTGGACCGTCTCCTGTTGACAGGCCTGCAGATAGAGTATCACGCGGAGAAGAGGGACGGCCGACCGCCTTCCGGTACACTGCCCCGGGAAACGAAACAGCAGGCGGAACCCGTTGGGAAGGGGCCCGGCACCGGGGGACTGCCTTTTGTTGTTGATCGGATCCGGATCGAAAACAGTTTCATTACCCTGTCCACCGCATCAGGTTCTTTTTCTCTGCCGTTTTCTCTTGCAGCGCAGCGTATCAATGATGAACCGGCCCGGAAAGTCTCCACGCTTGCCTACAGGGTTCAGGCGCAAACGGCTGGACAGGAGATGTCAGCAAGTATTTCCTATGACCATGTCGCAGGCGCACTGTCGGCGGAGTTATCCGCAACCCTTGACCTGCAGAGGGTGTTTAAAGAGTTTGCCGCGCAACTGCCGACCCCTGCCGACATCAGTGGCCGGGCGGATGTCACGGCGCGGGCGGAAATGCGGGTTGCTCCTTTTTCCATGCAGAGCCTGCAGGCGGAAGCACAGCTCACGTTTGCGGCTGAACAGGATGCGCTGCGTATCAGGGCGGAACATATAGGTATCGAGTCCCTGGTTCTGTTTGACGGGAAAACAGGATCTTCTCTCCTGCTGTCCGGAGAGGGCTTTTCCCTTGCCTCATCCGGATGGCGATTTTCAGCCCCCCGCATCCGGTTCAACGGCAAAGGGACTCTCCCTTTCCAGAAGGGCAGCCCGGGCGATGGGCTCGCAGGCATGCTGCAGTTTGTTGATGCGTCCCTGAGCATGGAGAAGCAGGAGGTGAACCTGCAGGGAATTGAGTTGGAACTCCCCGGAACCTGGCCCGTGAGCGTCAGCAGAAATGCCGGGGTTTTGAAGATAGGGCGTATTCTGGTGCGCGATACGGATGTGGGGCATGTCCAGGGAGCCTGGGGCCTGTCTTCCGAGTCCATCACCTTCCAGGGGGAACTGCGATCCCGGTTCGTTCCGGAGGGCAGGGCTGCGGTCAGCAGCACGTTCAGGATGCCGGGTCCGGAAACTCCCCTGGCTGATTTTCAGATTCAGATGGGTGACACACCTGTTTCCCTTGAACCGTTTCTTCCCCTTGTTCCGGAATTAGAGTCTGTTGCAGGAAGCGGCATGTTGAGCCTGGAAGGCCGGGCCGCGGTACAACCGGGCAGGGTGGAGGGGGGCCTGCGCCTGGGTTTCCATGACGGCAGTGTGGAGATTCCAGGGGCGGGATTGAAGGCGGAGGGTATACGTTTCAAGATGGATTTCCCTGACCTGGCTACTCCGGCAACCGCGCCGGACCAGGAATTTTCTGTCAACAGGCTGACCTATAATACGCTCCTGGTGTCTGATCTAAGGGGTCGTTTCCGGCTGGAGTCTCCCGCGTCCCTGTTTGTTGAAAAAATATCAGGCCGCTGGAGTGGAGGCCGGATATTCACCAGCTCTTTTCGCCTGCGGAAGGAAAACCGGGACTTTGAGGCGGCGCTCTTCTGCGACAGGCTGGAATTAGCGGAGATTCTCTCCCAGCTTGGCCTTGCCCGGGCCGAAGGGAGCGGCAGGGTGAGCGGTCGCATCCCGGTCAGGTTCAGCGATGGCAAGGTGTATGTTGATGACGGTTTCCTGTATACCGCGCCCGGTGAAAAGGGTATCCTGAAGGTGCGGAAAAGTGAGCAGCTTACGGATGGCATGCCGGTGGATGCGCCCCGGTTTTCCCCACTTCATTTTGCGGGTGCGGCCCTGCGGGATTTCGAGTACAATTGGGCGAAACTGCATGTTTTTTCAGAGGATGAAGACCTGATTCTGAAACTGCAGATCGACGGGAAGCCGGGCAAACGCCTGCCTTTTCGTTTTGATCAGCGGAACAATGTCTTTGTCCGCCTGGAGGAGGGGGATTCAGGCGGGATTGACCGGCCTGTCAAACTGGATATCAATTTTAATGTTCCTGTCAATGAACTCTTTCGTTACCAGCGGCAACTGATGCCGGTTTTCCGGAAAATCAGATAAATGGAGGTCAAATGTTAAAAACAGTTTTTTTCGTCCTGGGCCTGTGCGGTCTGGTTTTGTCGGGATGCACCCGCCATGAGGTGGAGGTGAAGCCCGTTGAAATCAAGCCGATTCATATCACCATTGATGTCAACGTGAAAGTCGATCGCGCCCTGGACGATTTTTTCGGTGATATTGACGAGACCCCCGCACAATAAATCCTTACCTGATAGACCTGCAATGATGAAGGAGGCAGTTATGCACCTGAACAAAACACCTCGTACCCTGGTATTCTCCCTGTTCCTGATCGTCCTGCTGGCAACTGTCGCCGGAGCGGCAAACATGCAGGCCATCAAGGCGAGGATGCTTGAAAGAAAGCCGGCCATTGAGGCCCTGAAAAAAAGCGGCAGTGTCGGCGAGGGCGCTGACGGGTATCTGCATGTACGACAGGCGGCAGGAAGTGCCGCAGCTGTTGTGAAGGCGGAGAACACCGACCGCCGCACAGTATACCAGAGCATAGCGAAACAGCAGAAAACAGCGGTTGAGACTGTTGCGCAACGCCGGGGAATAAAGTTGTTCGGCATGGCTGCGCCGGGACACTGGCTGAAGAAAAAAGATGGCACATGGTTCCGGAAATAGAGTCCTGAACCTGTGACGGCCCTGTGGTGGATTATCATTTAACTCTGTTTCACGGTGCACGGCTACAGAATGGATAAAGCAAAAAAGCTGTATCGTCCATCGTTTTACTTTACAGTCAACTCCCTCTTTCTTCTCCTCATCCTCGGCGTCGGAGCTGTTCTCAGCCGGCATAATTACCAGGCAACCAAAAAGATTGTCCTGGCCCAGGTGCGACAGTCCTATGAACAGACCTCCAGGGAGGTTTCTGCCGATTTTGTCCGGACCTACCGGGCGGTTTTTCAGAATATCGGCCTGCTGTCATTCTCGCGGGTGTCCTTTGCCGCGACCCTTGAGGAGAGGTTGCGGTCCCTTGACATGTTCAGCACGGCCCTGCGCAATGAACCGCAGATGACAGCCCTGCAGGTCGGGTACAGTAATGGAGAGTATTTCATCGTCCGTTCGCTGCGGTCCGACCGGGTGAAAGAATTTTTTCAGGCGCCTGACCAGGCGGCATTCAGCGTTGATCACATTGCAGCAGACCCGGCTGATGGCAAGCGCTACCTTGTCAGGCTGTTTTTTGACGCCGGTCTCAAGGAGGTTTCCAGGAATACCCCGGCAATCACCGGGTATGATCCCCGCCTGAGGCCATGGTATCAGCAGGCGGTCTCCACAACCCGGATACGTGCTACCCCGCCGTACCTCTTTTATTTTTCCAGGGAGATCGGCACAACGGTTTCATATAACCCTCCCGGAACCGCGGTGGTCCTGGGGGCGGATGTTACCTTGAAGCAGCTCTCGGACACCCTTGCGGAGAATGTTCTCACTCCCAATTCCGAGATTGTCCTGTTCGATTACCAGGGCATGGTCTGGGGGTATAAGGATTTCAGCAAAGTTATCGCGCGGCAGGATGACGAGCGGTTTGACAGGGCGGAACTCTCCGAGCTCGGCAGTGATGTCCTCGCGGATATCAGGAAAAAGATCAGGCTTGAGGACGGACCGCTGGAATTCAGCTTTCACGGGGAAGCGTGGCAGGGATACCTGCGTGAGCTGAACGTGAGCGGGCAGGAGGAGAGAACAGTATACCTGCTGATGATTTCTCCCCGCAGTGAGCTGCTGGCCGACGCGATCCTGATGGTGAAGCGCTCCCTGTGGGTAACACTTGCTCTTCTTCTCCTGTCGATCCCGGCGGCAACGCTGCTTGCGTCAAGGCTGTCCAGGGCACTGCACGCCCTGGCCGGGGAAGCTGAGATGATACGCCGTTTCGACTTCGCCAGGCCGGTTTCGGTCCGTTCCAGGATAAAGGAAGTGGATGAACTGTCCATCTCCATGGACATGATGAAATCCACCATCAACAGGTTTCTTTCCCTCATCAGGTCCCTGGCTGACGAGCGGAATTTTGATGCCATGCTCGAGCAGATCACCAGGGAGACCATGAAGGTCAGCCGGGCCGGCGGTGTCTTGACATGCCTGGTTGACGAGGATGACAAGATCCTCAAGCCGGGTGTTCTTTTCGAGCAGACTGATGGCCTTGTGGATGTGAGCGGGCTTCCCGCCCTGTCCCTTGACTCTGCAAGTGAACTGGTCAGGGTGGTCCGGGAAAAGAAAATCTGTCATTTTCAGTTGAGCAGAGATCGTGAGGAAGAAATGGGCGCGCTTCTCAGCCTGTTTGCGGTTGATGCACTGCAGGTTACGGCGCTGCCCCTGCAGGACAGGCAGGAGGAGGTGATCGGTCTCCTGTGCCTGCTCAACAGGGCAGCCGGTGGAGAGGAGAAAGGCGGTGCCGGGAAAGAGCGCCTGGACTTTGTCCGTGCCTTTTCCGGGTTTGCCGCTGTATCATTGGAAAGCAGGCATCTCCTGGAGATGCAGAAACGGCTCATGGATTCCTTCATGCACCTGCTGGCCGGCGCCATTGATGCCAAGTCGCCCTATACCGGGGGACACTGTCAACGGGTGCCTGTCATTACCAGGATGCTTGCCGAGGCGGCCTGTGAAGATGAGGGGCTTTTCAGGGACTATCAGTTGGATGAAGAGGGGTGGGAGGCGGTACACCTTGCCGGATGGCTGCACGACTGCGGCAAGGTGACGACCCCGGAATATGTTGTTGACAAGTCTACCAAGCTGGAAACGATTTATGATCGTATTCACGAGGTGCGCACCCGTTTTGAAGTCCTGAAACGGGATGCCGAGATCCGTTACTGGGAGCAGGTCGCCGACGGTGGAGACAAAGAGGCGCTGCGCTCCTCCCTGCAAAGAGAGTGGCAGGAGCTGGACGATGATTTTGCCTTTGTCGCGCAGTGCAATCTCGGTGGGGAATTCATGGCCCCGGAGAGAATCGAGAGGCTTGAAAAGATAGCACGCCGCACCTGGCAGAGAACACTGGACGACCGGATAGGTATTTCCTGGGAAGAGGCTGCCCGAAAGGAAAGGGTGCCCAGACCTTCACTGCCGGTGGAAGAGTTTCTGCTTGCTGACCGGCCTGAGCATCTCATTGAACGCACTGAAAACGAAAGAATGGCGGCTGACAACCCCTGGGGTTTCAGGATGGATGTTCCCGAGTACAGGTATAACCGCGGCGAACTGTACAACCTGCGGGTGGCCCGCGGCACCCTGACCGCCGAGGAACGTTTCAAGATAAACGACCACATTGTCCAGACCATCATCATGCTGGAAAAACTGCCCTATCCGAAGCATCTCAGGCAGACCCCGGAGATTGCCGGAGGCCACCACGAGACAATGGACGGGAAAGGGTATCCACGGCGGCTGACCGGAGACAGGATGTCCCTGACCGCGCGCATGATGGCCATTGCCGATATCTATGAGGCCCTGACCGCTTCCGACCGGCCGTATAAAAAGGCCAAGAAACTGAGCGACACCATTCATATCATGCACATGATGAAACAGGAGCATCATATTGATCCTGACCTGTTCGACCTTTTCCTGCGAAGCGGCGTGTATCTCAGGTATGCGGAACAGTATCTTGATCCGGAGCAGCTCGATGAGGTTGAGATCGAGAACTATATACGCTGAACCTCCAACCTCCACCCTCCACCTTCCACCTTCAACCCTCAACCCTCAACCTTCCACCTTCCACCTACAACACAGGCACATAGGTCATTTTCTCCCTGTCCCAGTAATAGCCGCTGCCGGCCCAGATGCTGTCGATCAGGTCAATATTGATCTCCAGTTCCGGGATTTCACTGAAGCGGTCATAGACGGCCAGGATCTCCTCGTCATCAATCCTGTTGTCCCGGTTGGTATCGGCCCAGTGGTAGACGTCAATCAACACGGTGTCGGCCCCGGATATGTTGCCCCGGTTCCCGTTTCCCTGCTTCAGGGTGACATAGCCGTCAAAAGACAGTTTTTCATGCAAACCGGCGGTATCCGGAACCCGGACCATATAGGTGAAGACGGTCTGCTCGGCCGCGGTTTTGGCGATCCACTTGAGGGTGTTTTTCCCGGCATCCACCGCGGTAAAGGCAGGGATGCCGTTGGAAGCAGCACATCCGGGCGGTATAACCTCCTTGAGTATCAGGGCGACAGGAGATGTTTGTGACGAGGTAACCCGGACAAGAACAGGAAAGCTCTGGCCCGGGGGAATATGCGGGGGAAGGATTCTCTCTGCCGTGATAACAGGAAACACGGGTTTTTGCTGCAGCCAGCCCCAGGCAAGAAAAACCAGCAGCAGAGTGATGCCTGCGATGACAGGCCATCCCGCCCTGAAAGAGCTGGTCCCGGCAGCGGTCCGGTGTCCTTTTTTTGCCGGGGCCGCATTTTCCGGTCTGTCTTTCTCGGGGCCTGTTGACCCGTTCTCGAGAATATCCTCAATCTCAACCTGCAGTGCCAGGGCCAGTTTTTTTGCGTTTTCAAGCTTGATGGAAGGATAACGCCTGTTTTCCCAGCGGGAAATAGTATCCGTGGTCACCCCCACCACAGTTGACAGGTAGAGCTGGGTCAGTCCCTTCTCTTCCCGGAGCTTCCGGATCTGTGTTCCGTCAATTGCGGCCATGGGAATGGTGCCGGAAGAGCTTGTTTCAGTATTTTTTTTCTGCTGCGTCATGGTGAAGAGGGGCAATTTTATTTTTCAACACTGTGTATACCCATTTCCGTCCTTCTCATCAAATATGAAAAGCCCGAAACGTTTTTTTCTGTGTTTTTCAGGGCGGAACCCGGGCTGGAAGAGCAGGATTCATGCCTCTGAATCCCCCTGTATTTCAGCATGTCGGGTAGACGTCGGGTGATGTCGTCTGTTTTTCAGGGTGTTTTTTATGTACTGTATGGACAAAGAAAAGGTTTCACCTGAAAAACAGAAAACATGGAGGAAAAAATGCAGAAAAAAATGAGAATTCTGTACGCTGGTATTGTCTTGGCCATGGTCGCAGGAGCAGCAGTCGTTGCCGCTGATGAACCTCTGCGGGCGCCGGAAAAACAGATCACCATCAAGGGGAAAAAACCGGCCCGTTTTCCCCATGCACCCCATCTGAACCTGGGCATGGAATGCGGTGTATGCCATCATGACGGTGACCACAATCCACTGAACGCTGACGCGATAGCCTTATTGGGAGATGCGGCAAAACTGCGCTGCGTTTCCTGCCACAACAGTGGCCATGCCGACAAGAAGCTGCGCAAGGCCAAGGATGTCTTTCATGCCCGCTGCAAAACGTGTCACAAGACCGGATATGAGGGAAAAAAAGGCCCGACAAAGTGCAACGGTTGCCACCTGAAGAAGAAAAAGGCTGTTGAGGGGTGTTGAAAACGCTTCGCTGTGAACCCTGTTCCGGGGCCGGGATGACCGGTCCCGTTATTGCCGCCCGGGTCTTTACTTTTTCCCGTTGGCCCTTTTCAACATCCGGAATGGCCATTCAAGGGTCCGCTTGATAACATTGAAGGGCGTCATGGTGATATCCCGTGCCAGAAAGGTTTTGATGGAGGGGGCATCCAGGGAACCCTTGATTTTCAGGGAGGTGCTGAGTGTCCCGTCTTCTCCCAGGATGGCGTATCCCGCCAGGGGGACCTTGTTGATCAGGTAACTGTAATCCTTCATGGTGATCAGTTCCAGGTCCACGTCCAGGGTACGGTCGGCAAAGTTTACCCATCCCTGTGCCTCACAGTTGACGGTGGAGCCATCCGCCCGGAGCCGGCGGATGGTCAGAAGCTTCCCGTTTACTTCAAAAGAGGCAAGACCTTCTTTTACCCGGTAGCCGCCTTCATCAAATCCGGGGGAAGACAGGGTGGCCAGGGCCGGAATCGAGTTCAGGAAGGCAATGACGTTGTTCATCACCAGGTAATCTTTCATCAGGACGTTGTTGAATTCCAGGTACCCTGTATAGTTGTCTGCAGTTCCCTCAAGGGTGAAGTCAATCGTTCCGCCGGAAAAGTCGGCAAAATGAATAAATGGTTCCGCGATCTTCCCGTCCAGGTCCGTGCCGGTGATATGTATCTTTCCGCCTGTATTTTCGAAAAGAAGATGCCCTTTTTCAAGTTGTGTGCCCAGGGAGATCTCAGGTTCGCCGGCCATGAATCTGAATTTTCGGCCTGGAATCAGGAATCCTTTGACCAGCAGGTTGATTGCCGGTCCGGTTATTTCCATGGGAACGGGTATTGACCGGGGATCGTCCATCTTCTTGAAGGGTCCGGTGTCGACCGTAACCAGGTAGTCATGCAGGCTGACCGTCAGCCTGTCGGTGAGAGAGGCGATAATTCTTTTCTCGTTAACGGAGATATCGGTTCTGCCCGGACTCCTGACCCCTTCAAACGTGAACCGGGTTACGGGCGTTCCCTGCAGGGAAAGAACAGTGTTGGGAATAGCAATGCTGCCGGAGAAGTTGATCGTGTCCATATCCTGCATGGAGAGCAAGGCGTTTCCCTCGGAAAATTTTATTTTCCGTAACAGCGGGACCAGAGGGGAGATCGCCGCAAGGCTCTTGATGTCAACTGTTGTGGCGCCGTCTTCAAACGTGATGGTGGTGTCCTGTTCGCTGAGCCTGACCTGGACCCTGCTGCCGGCAAAATTGATGTGCAGGGGGACCTGTATACCGGCTGCCTGCAGCAGCGCCATATCGCCGGCCTCCAGGTTCAGGTACATGACATCACCCTGCAGTTCGGCATGGTGTTCTGCGGTATCCATGCTGCCCGACAGGTGAACACGGAGAATATCCTGGTATGACAGTTCCGTCTCCTGCAGTGTGACCAGGTTGTTCTGCAGTTGAACGGTTATCCCTCTGGTCTGAACGGGAATCTCACCCCATTGCCATGCTCCCGGTCCCGCGGTAAATAAACCTTTTGTTTCAAGGGTAAACCGGGGCAGAGCAAATGCCAGGCGCAGGTCGGCTCGTGTTGTTCCTGTTTCCTGCCGGGCGGGAAAGGTGACATCATATTTGGCGAGAAGTTCGACAACTTCCTTCTGCAGCCGGGTTTCGGTCTTGATAGTGATGACGAGCTGTGAGTCGTCTCCGGTCAGGTGATCGATATAAACCTTGCTGCCGTTCAGGTTTATACCCCTGTATGTCGGTTTTTCAAGCTCAAACGAGAGACGGTCCGCCTGGTAGGAGATGTGGATTTTTTCGGATTTTACCGGTGGCAGGTCGGGGTGAAAGCGGATGTCTGCCGCTGTGGCGACCGCGGTCCCGCTGACATTGTCCGGGCCGATACTGGTCAGGTCCTTGAGGGGAGACTGTATCCTGAGCTGCGTAACCTGGTAACTGCCGGCGGAAATATTTTCAGAAAGCCAGTCAAGCAGATCCTGGTCCAGGTTGAATCGGGCCAGGATTCCAACAAGGTCGGTGAAGGCAACGGTACTGACGCGGGCATCGACCTGGCCGTCTTTTTCCGTAACACTGAGAGCGCCTGTTCCCTGGGGAGCGGAGAAAGTGCCGGTAAAGTGAAACGTGTCCCTGGAGCGGGTATAGGAGGCCTTGCCGGACAGGGTTACATCATAGGGGGGAACGACCAGTCTGATCAGGTCGGCTCGAAAGGCGTCCTTTTCATAGGTGATGGTTGCGTCCATGGTGAACATGTCGCCGCGAACCTGAAACCTGCCGTTCCTGTAGATGATGCCGACGATCTGGTCTTTCACGCTCAGGCGGTCTATGTCGACTTCCCGGATCAGGTGCCCCCACTTCCTGATACGGGGGACCAGTCTCTCCAGGCTGATATCACGGCCGGATGATTTTCTCTCCGGAATGCTGAGCTGACCCAGTCGAAGGATTAATCCATTGTCCAGGCGTAATGAAAGCCGGGTCATCTCGACAGAGGCCAGGGAGAGGTGGTCAAGCTCGATCCCTTTTTTCAGGGACCACCAGGCAAATGCGCCTGTTAGCAGAAGGAGACACAGGAGGGTGAGAAAAAGATACGCTCCGCGTCGGAGCCATGTGCTGCCAGGTGTTTTCATTGTTGTAGTATATAAAACTGTCTTTGCGGTTCAGTATAGTGTTTATCACGGTGAAGGGAAAGGAAGGATTCCTCCTTCTTGGCGGAGAAAAGGGGAAATTGTTTCGCAGGGAAAGGGTGGTACGCCAGGAGGGATTCGAACCCCCGACCTTGAGCTTAGAAGGCTCCTGCTCTATCCGACTGAGCTACTGGCGCTTCAGATAAAATTTGCCGAAACAATGTAACGGGAATTCATGCAGAAATCAACACCGATATGAGGCCGGCGCCGGGAGAGGTTACGTATTCAATTTATTTCTTCCCAGACCGGCCCTGCGACACTGTCCCGTACCGTGATGCCTTTTTTCAGGAGTTCAGCACGGACGACATCCGCGGCTTGCCAGTCTTTCATCTGCCGGGCCCGTTCTCTCTCCCGTATCAGGTGGTCAATTTCAGGGGCCAGGGGACAGTGTTCCAGGCGCAGGATGCCGAGGACGCAGTTGATTCTGCGCAGGGTCTTCAGGATGATATTTTTCTGCTCCCGTTCCAGGCTGCCTGTCTGGAGAACCGGGTTGAGCTTCTTGATAAAATCAAACAGTGAGCCGATGGCCCTGGAGATATTGAAATCATCTCCCATTGCCGCGTAAAAATTCTGTTCAAGTTCAGCGACGTAAATGGCCACATCCGGATGGGGAAGGTCCGGCGGCAGGCAGAGCAGCTTGCAGGTAAACTCATCTATGCGCATAAGGGCGGTGCGCACTGAATCAAGTCGTCTGAAGGAGAAGTGCAGCGGTTTCCTGTAGTGTACACCAAGAAGCAGAAACCGTATCTCGCGACCGGTATACCCCCGGTCAAGAACATCCCGGAGCGTCACAATATTGCCGGATTCCTCGGACATTTTTTTGCCGTTGTGGAGCAGGATCCCGGAATGCAGCCAGTAGTTGGCCAGGGGCTTGCCGGTCAGGGCTTCGGCAATGGCGATTTCATTTTCATGATGGGGAAACATCAGGTCCTGGCTGGCCGTATGGATGTCGATTGTCTCTCCCAGGTAGCGGGTTGACATGGCGGAACACTCAATATGCCATCCGGGCCGGACCTTTCCCCAGTCAGCCTCGTAGAAGATCCCTGTCTTCAGCTCCTCAAGCGTTGAGCGTTTGAGCAGGGTGAAATCCCGGGGATTGTCCTTGTCATAGTTGTCCAGGTCGACCGTCTTGCCGGTTTTTATTTTACCAAGGTCCACCCCGGACAGACGCCCGTAGGGCTTGAACTTGGAGATATCGAAATAGACGGAGCCATGTTTTTCATAGGCGTATCCCCTGTGCATCAGGTCATGGGTTATGTCTATCATGTCCGCAACATGATCGGATGCCCTGGGATAACCGGTCGCCTTTTTCAGGCCGAGGATGTCAACAGCTTCCATGAACTCTTCAATATACCGGCCGGTGAACTCCTTCAGGGGGATGCCGGCTCTGGCCGCTCCGGCTATGGTGTTGTCGTCGAGGTCCGTGAAATTCATGTATGATTCCACCTCAAAGCCCCTGGCTCCCAGGTAGCGGACAATCATATCCGCCACGACGAGCCTGCGGCAGTGGGCCATGTTGGGCGACTGGTAGGCGGTTGGTCCACAGGCGTAACAGGTAACCTTTTTTTTATGGATCGGTCGGAAATCTTCTTTCTGCCTGGTCATGGTATTGTACAGCTTGAGCCGCGGAGCTGCGGACTCCTGGCTGAGTTTCGGCACAAAAAGCGGCGTGCTCAGGTAGCGTTCGCCTCCGTCGGGGAGGATCGTGATTATCAGACCCTGGTCGATTTCTTCGGCCCGCTGCAGGGCGGCGTGCATTGCCGCCCCGGAACTCATGCCGACAAAGATTCCTTCTTCCCGGGCTAACTGCCGGGATGTCCTGAAGGCATCCGCGTCGGCAACATTGACTATCCTGTGTGGTGTCAGCTTGTTGAAAATGCCGGGCTTGTAAGACTCTTTCATGTTCTTGAGTCCCTGGATTTTGTGTCCATAGTAGGGTTCAACAGCTGTAATACAGACATGCGGGTGGTTTTCCCTGAACCATTTGCTCACACCCATTGCCGTGCCGGAGGTGCCGAGAGTTGATATGATATCCGTTACCTTGCCTGCGGTCTGTTCCCAGATTTCCGGGGCCGTGATCCGAAAGTGGGCCTGCCAGTTTGCCTCGCTGTTGAACTGGTCTGTCATGAAATAGAGATCGGGATTCTCACGTCCCATGGCATAGGCTTCTTCGATGGCGCCGTCCGTGCTCCGGTCTGCGGGTGTGAGGATTATCTCGGCCCCATACGCCTGCATGATCTGTCGTCGTTCAACGCTTGCCGACTCAGGCATGACGAGCCGGCAGCGATACCCTTTGGCCGCGCAGACCATGGCCAGGCCTATCCCGGTGTTGCCGCTTGTAGCCTCCAGAACGATCTTGTCTTTATGCAGTTCTCCACTTTCTTCGCCGGCTTCTATCATGGACAGGGCAATGCGGTCTTTGACCGAACCGCCGGGGTTGAAAGATTCCAGTTTGGCCAGGATGACGACATCACGAACAGGGTTGAGCCTGTTGATGGGAACAAGCGGAGTATTGCCAATGAGTTCAAGAATCGAGGTAATCATAGTGGCTCAGATTGTTTTCAGACGGTAATGTGAAGGTGAAAAAATTAATTCTTATGGTAAATTTCCCACAGTCTGCACAGGGCGTCTCTGCACCGTTCATTTTCCACTGTCCCGGCAATCTTTTCAAACTCCCTCTGCTCTGCCGGGTCTATTGCCGGCTTTTCGGCCGGACTGCCGGTTGCCGCCTTTTTTCCGTCATGGTCAGCCGGCTGCAGGAGCCATCGAATGTCCTGAATCGGAGCGGCGTCGGAAAAATTTCTGACCTTTTCCAGCAACTGCGGCTTCAGGGCCTGAAGCTGCTGCATCCAGACAGAATCGTGGACATAAATCCACAGGGTGTCTTTGCGGATATATGCCGGCGCCGACCGTGACGCGATAGTCCTGCCCGCCACTTCAGGCCACTGTTTGACCAGTTTATGGGTCTCCCACAGCGCCTGCCAGTTCTTGGTGCCGAAAACACTCTGCAGATGAGAGGACAGTTTCTGTAAATCACTTTTTTTCATTTATCTCCCATGGTAACGCACTATGGAAACAAATGCCACAAAGTATTACACCCTGGGACACTTGAATATACAATTATATTGCCAGGAGTGCTTTCAATAAACACTTTTGGAAATGAGAAGAAAATAATTTGACCGCGACATTTTTTCGTGAGATAATTAGCCGAGAATATTTTATATTTTTCCGGCAATGGAACTTGCTGTTAATCTTCAAGGAGTATCATGATGTTTTGCAAAGTCCGTTTTTTCTGTATGTTTGCCGTTGTTTTGTACCTGTTTGTTCCGGGGGAAACTTCATGGGCGGAAACCCTGCGGGAAGCCGTGAAATACATGATCGAGACCAACCCTGAAATAAGAACGGTTGTCTACAATCGTCTGGCCCGGGACCAGGAAGTCAAACAGGCGAGGGCGGGGTATTTTCCTGAACTTGGCCTGATCGCCGGGGCCGGCTTTCAGGAGGTGAGCGAACCTGTCGATCAGTCCCTGGATCCCTGGGAATTTACCCTTGGGCTCCGGCAGAATGTTTTCCGCGGCCTGCAGGATATCAATGAGGTGAAAAGGCAGAAGGCCAGGGTTCGTTCCAAGGCGTACATCATTCAGAGCACTGCTGAAAATACGGCACTGCAAACGGCCAGGTCGTATCTGCAGGTACTCCGGAAGGAGGGGCTGAATGATCTTGCCCACGAGAACCTTGTCATACATAAACGTATTGCCGACCAGATCAGGTTGAGAAGTGAATCCGGGGTGGGGCGCAAAGCAGACATGAGCCAGGTTGAGAGCCGCCTTGCCCTGGCCGAGTCAAATGTTGTGGTTACAGAGTCCAACCTGGTTGACGCCCGGACAAATTACCTGGCTGTTGTCGGCCATCTTCCTGAAAACCTGGAAAAGCCTGCTCCACCGGATGAGGTCATGCCTGTATCCCTGGAAGAACTGCAGCAGGTTGCCCTGGCGGAACATCCGACCCTGAAATCCGCTGAAGAGGATCTTGATGCGCGATATGCCCAGGATGATGTGGCCAGGGCCCCTTTTATGCCGATTGTTGATATCGAGATCGACAAGAGGTGGAGTGAAGACCTGGAGTATGGTCTGAATACGAA
>JAJRVA010000254.1 GCA_024277485.1 Deltaproteobacteria bacterium
CTTTTTGCCCGGAAACAGGGCGGGGAAGACGAGATGGATGGCAGACTGGTAAATATCGGTTTCGGCAATGCCGTGAAGGTCAGCCGGATACTTGCGGTTGTCAATCCGGGTTCATCGCCGATCAGGAAACTGAAGGACGAGGCCCGGAAAGAGAAAAAACTCATTGACGTGACCGAAGGTCGGCGTACGCGGGCAATCATTATTCTTGATACAGGCCACCTGGTTCTCTCCTCTGTTCAGCCGGAAACCATTAATCAGCGTTTTGCAGCCATGGCCCAGGAATTGAATAATCCCGGGCAGATGCTGGAAAAGGGCCGGGAGCTGCAGGGTGAGTAGGGGATTTCTGCTTGTCCTGTCCGCACCTTCGGGCGGTGGCAAAACGACCATTCTGAAAAGGATCATGGCGGACCTTCCTGGCCTGGTCTTTTCCGTATCTCATACCACAAGACCGCCGCGGCCCGGTGAGAAGGACGGACGTGACTATCATTTTGTCAGTGGTGAGTCATTCTCCACCATGCGCCTGGCTGAGCCGTCCGGCTTCCTTGAATGGGCGGAGGTCCACGGAAATCTGTACGGAACCGGCAGGGCGGAGGTGGAAAGGCAGCTTGAGGCGGGACTCGATGTTATCCTTGATATCGATGTTCAGGGAGCAATGCAGGTACAGCAGAATGGTGCCCCGGTGACTGTTTTTATTGTTCCCCCATCCATTGAAGAGCTTGAATCCCGGCTGCGCAAGCGTGGAACGGAAAGCGCGGAAGACCTGGAAGTCCGTCTGCGAAACGCGCAAAAGGAACTCGCCTTCAGCGACAGGTATGATTATCTTGTCGTGAACGATCAGCTGCCCCAGGCCGTGGAAAGTCTGCGTTCAATCATTGTGGCAGAGCGTTGCCGCCGGCACCGCACTCCTGCCGGCCACCCTGTTGTCCTCGACTTTTAAGCTTTTTTGACGTAACTCCTTCATGCCAGGAAAACACGTCAGACAAAAGACTCCCGGCCCTGCGGCAGACAGGCATGACGGCGGTTCTGCACCGGGTCTGCTGTGGGGATTAAACGCAGTCCATGAAGCACTGGTCCAGACTCCCCGCAGGATTCATGAAGTCCTCATCCTGAAAGGAAAAGCAGGCCCCAGATATCAGGAAATAATTGACGCTGCACGTTCAGCGGGCATCAGACTCAGGTTTGTTGAGTCAAAAAGGTTCGGTGTTCCGGCAGGTATAAAGCACCAGGGTGTCGTTGCACGCCAGTCCGAGGTTTCCCTGCTTGCACTTGATGAGTTGATTGACAGAATAAACAGTTCGCCGGAAGAGGGGAAAGGACGCATATTAGTCATAGATTCAATCCAGGACCCTCACAACCTGGGAGCAGTTTTACGTTCAGCACTGGCAGCAGGTTTTACCTCCGTCATCCTGACCAGAGAACGAAGCGCACCTTTTTCCGGGACAGTGTCCGCCACATCTGCGGGTGCTGTCCATCAGTTACGGATCTGCCGGGTGGTCAATCTTGCAGAGACACTGAAAAATCTCAAGAAAAAAGGATTCTGGATCTTCGGGGCGGTTACGGACAGCAGGGCGGAGTCAATATATACCGCAGATTTTTCAGGATCTCTCTGCCTCGTCATCGGCGGTGAGGGCAAGGGAATCCGCCCTCTGGTCCGGAAACAGTGTGATCAGCTTGTTACCATTCCCCTCCAGGGAGACTTTGACTCCCTCAATGTCTCTGTTGCGGCGGCAGTTATCATGTTTGAGATAGTTCGCCGGCAGGGTTAATCCCTGCATCTCACACCTTTTTCTTCTCTCACTTCCTCTGATACAGGCATTCTGTGTATTGTACCATTGCTCATGGGAACAGCAGAATCAGGCAACTTGCTGCACTACACAGTGGTACATACGGTCGCCTCATCAAGTTGCAGGTCTTTCAAGTCAACAAGTATTGTTACTGCAAGAGAAACACAAAAAAAACCGCATGAACTTGACAATGAGTCGTGGGAAAATATATAAAAGAATAGAGGCTTTTCATATCAACAGGGATGATTACCTTTTTGTACAGTCAAAAAGGAAAGTTGCAACTATAACTAACTGGTATCTCTGGTAGAGGATGCAGTTGGTAAAAACTATCTTGGAGGTGAATAAGGGCAATTAAGAGGCAGTTATTTTTGTAAAGACGGTTTTTCCGTCCCTGGTACCAGATCTATTCAATCATGTATCTTTATGAGAGGGGGTTTCAATGGGTACGACAATGAAGTGCTGGGAATATCAGAAATGCGGCAAGGAAGAAGAATGTCCGGCTTATCCCAATTTTGGCGGGACCTGCTTCAGTGTAACCGGAACATACTGCCGGGGCGAAATACAGGGGGCGTATGGCGAAAAAATTAAATTCTGCCGCGCAGATTGTGATTTTTACAGAGAAGTCGTACTGTCGTCATAAAACAGTATCATTGCATAGGGAGCAGCCTGGAAGACTTTTTGCTCTGCGATGAAAACAGAGGCCCCGCCCGGTGCTTATTTTTTTTCAGCCAGCCTGGCACTGAGGATATCTCCCAGGGTGCCAAGTGATTTCGGCGGACCCTGCCCGGCTTTTTCCGGGATGCTTTCCTGCACAGTATAATCACCGGCAGTGCTGTCCTCAGGTATCAGGGAGATTCTTTTTTTCTCCGTGGCCACGGTATCGATACGTATGGTAATTTTCTGGCCGGCTTCCAGGACCTCGCGGGGATGATTGATCCTGCGGCCTGCTCCGAGTTTGGAAATGTGCAGCAGGCCGTCAATGCCCGGCTCAAGGGTCACAAAAGCACCAAACGTCGACAGGCGGGATACCCGGCCCTGGTGTATTGACCCTGCCGTGTATTTGTCTGCCGCCGTGTCCCATGGATTTTCAAGGGTTTCCCTGAGGCTGAGTGCAATGCGGTCACTGTCCCAGTCCAGCTTCCGGATGATAACTTCCACCTGCTGTCCGCGAGTGAGAACATCGTCAACCCGGTCCACCTGCCCCCAGGCAAGTTCAGATATGGGGATCAGCCCGTCGACGCCGCCGATATCAACAAACGCACCGAAATCGCGAAGGGAGGTAACCGTACCGTTGACCCGGTCTCCCTCCTGCAGTCTTTTCACAAGCTGTTCCTTTTGTCTTTCCCGCTCTTCCTCGATAAGCGCCCGGGTGGAAACAATAATGTTTTTTCCATGGCTTGAGAATTCAATGATTTTGAATTGAAACGTTTTTTCCAGAAAGTCTTCCGGATTTTCAACCCGCCGGATATCCATCTGTGAATAAGGACAGAATGCCCGCTGGCCGGCAACGAATACTTCAAAGCCGCCTTTGATCTCCCCTGCCACACGGCCTTCCACAGGTATGCCGGAGGCAAAGGCATCCTCCAGCTCCGCCAGGCTGGTGCGGCCGGAACCGAGCCGGGTGGTGAATACCATATTACCGCCGCGGGTCGAGAGGAAAAAAACCTCGACAGTGTCCCCTGCCTTGATATCAATCTCTCCATCCTCATTCTTCAGTTCCGCGGCATCAAGGACACCTTCGCTCTTGCTGCCGATATCAAGGAAGACGTTTTCTCCGCTCACGCCGCCAACGGTGGCATCTACCCTGTCGCCGGGTTTGAGTTTCGGGGCGGAAATTTTCTTCTCATCAAAGAGGTCTGCAAATCGTTCATCACTCATGGCTGTGTCCTGAAAAGTCGGAGTCTTTACTTGGCCCTGACCGCAAGAGCCAGGCAGGTATCCTTGTCTCTATAGAGGAGACGTTTTCGTTCGAGATCTGTCAGAAAATTCGTCAGCTGCTTCTCTGTAATCGAGTTGAATTCCCTGAGCAATGTTTTTATTGGTACCGGCCTGCAACAGGAAAGGTATATTTTTTGCGATAGACCATGCAGACGGTGATGCAGGGTCTCATGTTCCGGGCGCTCCTGCCTGATAAGGATGAAACCATTTCCCCGGCGACAGCTGAGTGGAGTCTGCCCGGAATCTCGACGTGCATGAAAGTCGCGCCAGAGCCGGATTTTTTCCCTGACCGGTTTCCATATCCTGCGCTGGACGATTCTGTCTCCACGAAAAGAGTGTATGAGCATCTCAAGGTCTGGTAAAAGGTGCTCCGGGTAGAGCTGCCGGTTACAGGGGTGGTGGACAACAGCTTTCAGGCCGAACTGTTTCGGGTCGTTCCAGACCGGACTTCCATGGCCTAAAAAGAATCCAGCTCCCTTGAGAGGGCGGTAAGGAAGAACAAGGTCGAGGACATGAAGGGTTTCCTCAACCTCCTTTTCTGTGCTGCCTGGAAACTCAAGAATCAGGTTGCCGTCAAGTTTGATTCCCGCCTCTACGGCATATTTCATGGCCGCAACATTATCCATTACGGTAACGCCTTTGTGCATGCGCTTCAGCAGTGAATCTGAAAAGGATTCAATGCCCACCTGGACAGTGCTGAGTCCACCCTCTCTGTACAGAATATACTTGTCAGGGTTGTTGAGTGTTCGTATCTCGCCGAAAAATCGGAGTTCTCTGTTCATTTTTCTGGTGGCGGCAAAGAACCGGTCCGCTTCTTTCGGCGGCAAAGAGTTGTCGGTAAAGGCAAAATCGAGACAGCGGTATTTAGCAACAAGCCGTTCCACTTCCTGCAGAACACGGGTATTGCTTTTGTTGCGATAACCGCACCACTGCAGGTTCAGATTGCAGAAGGTGCACTTGTTCCACCAGCATCCCCTGGAAAATTCGAGCGGCAGCGAAGGGATAAATGGCAGCCCTGATTTTTTCAGTTCCAGAAAATAGTCATCATAGTCAGGCAGGGGCAGGGAATCCAGATCCCGGATCTCATCATTTTTTATGCACCCGGTATTTTTTTGTTCCGGCACATTTCTTCCGGTCTCCCGGTGCAGAACATTATGTCCCGGATGTCTCCTCTCCCCGGACAGGTAGCGGCACAGCCTGAGCAGCGGCTGTTCACCTTCACCGTTGATGATAAAATCGATTTCAGGAAATGCCCTGAGCAGGGAGGAGCCTATCCGGGGGGAACAGGTTGAGCCGCCGAAAACGATGGGTATCTGCGGGTGTTTTCTTTTCAACCGCCCTGCTGCCAGCAGAGCAGGAGACAGCTGACTGAAACAGACTGTAAAACCGATAAGGGAACAGTCGCTGAAGTCGAGCTGTGCCAGCCATTTTTCCAGGTGGGCATCCAGCTGGTCTGCAAGGGTATCAAAATCAGGCAGTACGCTGCGGGTACGGCGGTCCAGGGAACGATGAAAGACCTCTCCGGCCCGGTTCCGGCGCTCAGGAAACAGCAGGCTGCAGTACAGCGCTTCACCGCACCAGGTGTTTCCGGAAATCAGCCGGTAATTTTCCAGCCCGATCTTACGGGCCGCTTCAAGGTAAGGATGCCGGATATCAACCCGGAGAGTGTCGTCCTGTTGCTGAAGATATCCCCTGAGGGTGCTGAGCTGGATGGAAGGGCGGTTGAAAATCGCCCAGGGCATTGAGGCAAGAATGATCCGCACTTCTTTTACTGGGTAATGATCTCAGTGCCTGGCGGCACCGGAAATGAGACTATTTTCTCAATTTTTTCCCGGTCGTCTGCCTGCAGAGTGTTGATGGAAATGTTTTCAAATGTCAGTTCTGTTCTGGAGTCAAAGTGATCCTCGATGACCAGGTGCCGGATAACGTACGTGTTGTCAAACCAGATGTGAACCGCTTTGATCTGGTTGTGCGGTGTACGTGGAACAAGTTTGATGACCCGCAGATCTTCTGTCGATGAAAAGATGAAATTACTCCCGTCCGGAAGGGCTCCAAAGTCATCCAGCAGGTCTCTTGTGCCGGCAAAAAAACCATAGGTTATGTCTGTATCCAGTTCTCTGGATGAGGTTTTAATCAGCTGTTTGTCTTTGTCCGTATAAATGATCAGAGTGGTGCCGTCGTTGATAATGATCTGTTTGTCCGGTTCTGTGTAGTTCCAGCGCATCACACTCTTTATTTCAACATCGCTGTTATCGGGTTTTTCCTCCTGGCTGCGGTTTCGCTGTTTAACAAAAACAGCATTCCCTCTGCCGTAGCGTTCCCTGTTCCCGGTCCTGGTGGTCTGGGTGAAATCAAATGCAATACTGGTCAGGCTGCCGTAAAATTCCTGGAGTTTCTCTGCCTGCTGCTGAGGTGTGTCAGGTTCCCCGGCGGCGAAAAGCTGGGATGAGAGCAGCAGGATTAAGCATGTCAGGACAAAGACGGCCCGAAAAGAGTGGGGCAGTATATATTGATGCAGCATGATGTGTGTCAGGTACCTTTTGAGCCGGGATAGAGTTTTTTTCAGCAGTTGAGTCAGGAATGCATGCAGCAACGCTACCATTGTACCCTGCAAGGCGCAAGGGGGAAATGCAGGCTGAAAAAATCACATCACAGCCTTTTCAAGAAGGATATGCCGCCCGAAAATTCGACAGGCCATGTTTTCCACTGCCTCGGTGCTGTCTGAAACATAATATCTGCTTTTCCGGGACCTGTTCTGCTCCAGGCAATTTTTTATGTCCGGTTTCCTGTTGATAAAATTCTGCACTTCCAGAGCCATTTCCACGGAAGAGTCGATCAGGCTGACCCGGGTCCCGATCCTGGGTCCTATCAAATGTTTCAGGAGTGGGTAATGGGTGCAGCCTAACACCAGGGTGTCGATCTGCTTTAATCGGAGAGGATGCAGGTATCTCCGGAGAATCATTTTGCTTTCCCGGCGGGACAGCCAGCCCTCCTCGACCAGCGGAACCAGAAGCGGGCAGGCCTGGCTGAATACTCTGGAGCCGGGGAGAAGTTTTTGTATCTCTCTTCGGTAAATATCACTTTTCACCGTGGCTCTCGTTCCTATGATCCCTATACACCTGTTTTTCGTCAAGGCGGCCGCTTTTTCGATGGTTGGTGATATAACATCAAGAACAGGCACCGCGTAACTGGACCGCAGTTCATCCGCAGCAGTACTGGAAGCGGAATTACAGGCTATGACAATGATCGAGGCGCCCTGTTCAAGAAGAAAGTCGGTGTTGTTCTTCGAGTAACGGATAATGGTGTCAGGGCTTTTGGGCCCATAGGGAGTGCGGGCAATATCGCCGAAATAGACAATGGGGTAGCGGGGACACAGCTGTTCTATGGCCCGGGCCACGGTCATGCCGCCGACACCGGAATCAAATATGCCGATCATGAAATCCTGCGGTTTTATGAAAGATGGGTAGCTGTAGAACCGTTATTTTTTCTTCTTTTTGGTCCGTGCGGCAATAGCTTTTTTCAGGTTGGCAGGCAGGCCTCTTTTTTTACCGGACCTGGAACGTTTTTCCGAAAGTGATTTTGCACAGAGAGGCTGGCGCATGGAAAAACCGTATTTTTTCCTGTATTCCCTCGGCGTAAGTTCATGACTTTTGAGGTGTTTTGGAGAAAGCATTTTGAATGCATGGCCGCACTCAAGACAGACAACTTTATTTTTCTGAATCGATCTGTCAGGAGACATGACCGGTTTTGCTTCACTCTGTTCCACAGGCTGTCCTGAAGATTCCGCATCCTGCAGAGCCTTCAATGTGTTAAAAGTATCATTGAGAGCAATCTTTATCTCGTCGCTGGTCATTTCCTTGGAGCTGATTTGCGACTGGATGATTTCTGCAGTCATTTCAACAAGAGATTTGCTCATGTTGTCCTCCTGTAAAAGTTTTTTGTTACTCAGGTAACTGAAAAATATTTGTTGATTCAGTACAGGGTTGCGGAGCTGTAATTCAGCACTGTCCCTTCCTGAATTACCGAAGTACCAGTTTGATCTTCTGAATTTTCTTCATGTCCGGCATAATTGATGAAAACTATAAAATTGAATGAAAAAATGCAAATAATTTATTCTGAATTTTTTCTAAGCAATTTTTAGTGTACTTCCATGAGGTGGAAAAGACGATAAGCGGGAATCATTGTTTTTCCTTGAGCAGGACAGCTTTACAGGAATCAGGGAAAATGTCCGGTATTTGCTGCGGGTTAACCTGGAACACGTGAATCCGGAGAAGCCTGAACCTGAGAAGTGTCAGGACGGCGACTCCCCCGTTCCTGAGCAGGGTGATTTTTTGATCTGTCCGGAAAATTCTTTGGAGCAGGGTGGTTGACAGGAAAACGTGACGGGATTATTGTACGAAAAAAATTACAGGAAAACATCCTGATACGCCCTTTAATTTTCCAGTGAGGTGAAGTGATGCCTATCTATGAATATGAATGCCCGGCATGTGACAAAGTTTTCGAAGTGCAGCAGCGAATGAGCGAAGCCCCGCTTTCAACCTGCCCGGATTGCGCGGGTACGGTGAAAAAGCTGGTACCGGTCAGTTCCTTCCAGCTCAAGGGAGGAGGCTGGTACTCGGATGGGTACAGTGGGCCGTCAAATGGGGGCGGCAAAAACGGCAAGTCTTCGAAAAAGAAGGAAACAGCTGCCACCCCTCCGTGTCAGAGCGGGGACAGCAGCTGCAAAAACTGCCCGGCCAATGCGGCCTGACAGTATTGGCTCAGAAATGGTTACCCGGCTTCGGCCGGGTTTTTTTTTGACAAAAGGAGGGGCACATGGCGAAATTTATCGTGTATCCACTGGGAATTGTTATCTGCATGACTGTTTTGACCGGGTGTCAGTCTGCGTATTACGGTACCCTAGAAAAGGTCGGCATCCACAAACGCGATCTCATGGTGGATCGGGTGGAGGACGCAAGGGATGCCCAGGAAGATGCCAAAGAACAGTTCCAGTCGGCACTTGAACAGTTTTCTTCGGTAGTTGAGGTCAAAGGAGGTAGTCTTGAGAAAAAATATACCGCACTTCAGGATACGTATGAGGAAAGCAGGGACAAGGCAGAGATCGTTCACAAGCGTATCAGAAGTGTTGAAAATGTCTCCGAAGCACTTTTTGACGAGTGGGAAGATGAGCTTGGTCAGTATTCAAGTGCCAGGCTGCGCGAGGACAGCCGGCGAAAACTGAAGCAGACCAGAAGTGATTACGAACGTCTGATCAAGGCGATGAAAAAGGCGGAGAAAAAAATACAACCTGTTTTGGATGCCTTCCATGATCAGGTCCTTTACCTGAAGCACAACCTGAACGCTCAGGCCATTTCATCCCTTCAGCAGGAACTTGTGGCTATTGAAGATAATGTTGCCGGCCTGGTGAAAGAGATGGAAGCCTCCATACGTGAGGCAGAGCAGTTTATTGTGGCCCTGCGAAAAGATGGGTAATATTTACTGTATCATATAAACTCCGGTCCTCCGGGCCCGGGTCTTTAGCTGCCGGTGATGACGGCCATGGCATCTCCGTAGCTGTAGAACCTGTATCCACGGGAGACAGCCTCCCTGTAACAGTTCAGTATCTGCGGCCTTCCAGCCAGGGCGGAAACAAGAAACAGCAGTGATGAACGCGGCAGGTGAAAGTTGGTGATCAGGTTGTCAACCACCCTGAATTGATACCCCGGGTATATATACAGGTCGCATAATCCCTGGTACGGCCTGATGACACCATGTTCATCTGCGGCAAATTCGAGGGTCCTGGCCGTGGTGGTGCCGGCGGCCCAGATCCTGCTGCCGTGTTTTTTATACTCACTGAGCAGAAGAGCGGTTTCCGGAGCGATCCTGATATACTCGGCATGGATAGCGTGGCTCCGGATATCTTCTGTCCGCACCGGGGCAAAGGTGCCGTAGCCGACATGGAGTGTAACCGTTGCAATCTCCACCCCTTTGTCGCGGAGTTCATCCAGCAGGGTATCGGAAAAGTGCAGGCCGGCCGTGGGTGCGGCCACCGACCCGGTCCGGTCGGCATACCTGGTC
>JAJRVA010000255.1 GCA_024277485.1 Deltaproteobacteria bacterium
TGCTGGGCGTTGACGATGAGGCAGGATACATTGCTTCGGATATCCCGGCGCTGCTGCCCTATACACGTCAGGTTATATTCCTTGATGATGAGGAGATGGCTGTTGTCAACCCCGGTTCCCTCGAGTTTCAGCTCCTCAGTGATGGCCGGCAGGTTGAGAAAAAAGTGGTCTCCATCAACTGGGACCCGGCCATGGCGGAGAAGGCGGGCTACCGGCATTTCATGCTCAAGGAAATATTCGAGCAGCCCCAGGCGATCCTCAACACCATCAGCGGCAGGATAGTGCCGGACACTGGGAAGATAGACCTGCAGGAGATAGGCCTTGACGAACAGGCTATACAGAATATTGAGCGTATAGCCCTGGTGGCCTGCGGCACCTCATGGCACGCTGCCCTGGTGGCAAAATACTGGATCGAGAAGCTGGCGGGAATTCCGGTCGAGGTTGATATCGCCTCCGAGTTCCGTTACCGCAGGCTGCTGCTGGGTGAGCGTGTGCTGACCATCTCCATTTCCCAGTCAGGCGAGACAGCCGACACCCTGGCCGGTATCAGGCTTGCCTCAGGGCTTGGTTCCAGGATAATCACAATCTGTAATGTTGTCGGCTCCACCATGACCAGGGAGGCTGACGGGATTATCTATACCCATGCCGGGCCCGAGATAGGCGTGGCATCCACCAAGGCCTTTACCAGCCAGCTGACAGCTCTTTTTCTTCTCACTCTCTATTTCGCCCAGGTGCGCGAAACGCTTGCGCCGGACAAGTTGAAAGAACTGGGCCGGGCCCTTATCGGTATTGCGGCGGTGATTGAAACGGAACTGCCGGTTCTCCAGAAGCAGGTGCGGCAGCTGACTGAACAGTACTACGACAGCCGCGATTTTCTTTTCGTGGGCCGGGGGGTGAATTTCCCCATTGCGCTTGAGGGGGCGCTGAAACTCAAGGAAATTTCATACATTCATGCGGAAGGGTATGCTGCCGGTGAATTGAAACATGGCCCCATTGCCCTGATAGACAAGGATATGCCCGTTCTGGCGCTGGTTCCCCGGGACAGTGTCTACCAGAAGACCATTTCCAATGTCGAGGAGATCAAGGCCCGCCAGGGGAGGCTGGTGTTGATCGGCACCAGGGGAGACAGCCACCTGGCAGCCCTGACCGAGGATGTTCTGTATCTGCCGGAAGTCAATGAAGAGCTGAATCCCCTGCTGTATACCATACCGGCGCAGCTGTTGGCGTATGAGATCGCCCATCGCCGCGGCTGTGATGTCGATCAGCCCCGCAACCTCGCAAAAAGTGTAACTGTCGAATAATTTTTCATGCAGGTTCTTCCGCCAACATGATTTCAATCGGTTTAGAACAGCTGGCCCTGGATCCTCCCGGCAATCTGAAGGGGAAAAGGATTGCCCTGCTCTGCAACCAGGCATCAACAGACCGGCAGCTTGTGCACAGCCGGGATATTGTTGCCAGGGTATTTCCGGGTCAGCTGGTCTGCCTGTTCTCCCCGCAGCATGGGTTTTTCTGCGAAAAACAGGACAACATGGTTGAGTCCGGCCATGCAAGGGATCCTGTTACCGGCATGCCGGTCTACTCGCTGTACGCGGACAGGCGCAGGCCTGACGAGTCCATGTTTGAGGATTTCGACATCCTGCTCATTGACCTCGTCGATGTGGGCACCAGGGTCTACACCTTTATATGGACGGTTGTGTACTGTCTGCAGACGGCGGTCGAATCCGGGAAAAAAGTCGTTATCCTTGATCGTCCCAATCCCATCGGCGGGCACCTGGTTGAGGGCAACCTGCTGAAGAAAGAGTGGCGGTCCTTTGTGGGTCTGTATGAGATTCCCATGCGTCACGGCATGACCCTTGGAGAACTGGCCCTGCTGTGCAACAGGGAACTGGGAATTCACGCCGAGCTGGAGGTGGTCCCGGTGCAGGGCTGGAAGCGGGACATGTTTTTCAGCGACTTTTCTTTCCCCTGGGTTTTTCCCTCCCCGAACATGCCGACCCCGGAAACAGCCCTGGTGTACCCCGGCCAGGTTATCTGGGAGGGGACCAATGTGTCGGAAGGCCGCGGCACAACGCTGCCGTTTGTCCTGTGCGGCGCTCCTTTTGTCGATCACGGGGCGACCTTGAAATTTCTTGAGAAAACCAGTCTGCCCGGCTGCCTGCTCAGGCCCGTTGTCTTCGAGCCCACAGCAGGCAAGTGGTCCGGGCGGGAGTGCAGGGGCTTCCATATCCACGTAATCGATATGCATGCCTGGCGCCCGTATCGTACCAGCCTGGCCCTGCTGCAGGCATTCCTGCATCTCTACCCGGATCAGTTCGCCTACAAGGAGCCGCCGTATGAGTATGAGTTTACCCGGCTGCCCATGGACCTGATCCTGGGGGACAGCGATGTACGGTCAGCGCTTGAGGACGGTGCGGATATTGAAGACCTGGAGCGGTAATGGCAGGATGACCTGGCGCATTTCAGGGATATTCGACGTGGAGTTTTACTTTACTGTGAGGATTGAGTAGGCTATACTTTCCAACTTTCAGCTCAGCGCAACGCAGTGGAGACATTGGCTTTCAACGTGCAGCTTTCAACTTTCAACTTTCAACGTGCAGCTTGCAACTTGCCCCATGGCAACATCATACACCTTGAATGAACTGGCCCTTCTTGTTGCAGGTGAAGTCAGCGGCGACGGCCAACTGTCCGTCAGGGGATTGAACGGCATAGAGCAGGCTGTTGCCGGAGAAATCACCTTTCTCTCGGATGCCCGCAAAGCCGGCCTGCTTGCCGGGTGCGGGGCGTCTGCCTGTATCGTGCCTGCCGAGTGCGGTGAGCTGGACCTGCCCTGCATCAGGGTCGCTGACCCGGATCTTGCCGCGGCACGCATTCACAACCATTTCCTGGCCCGGGAATTTGCAGCCCGGGGTGTGGTTCAGCCGACCTGTATCGGACGTGAGTGTCACCTTCCGGACGAGGTGAGCATAGGGCCCATGGTCTGCATCGGCGATCGCGTGAAAATCGGCCGCCGGGTCACCCTGTATCCCGGGGTCGTCATCGGCAGTGATGTGATCATAGGGGATGATACTGTTCTGCATGCCAATGTCAGTGTTGCCGACCGGAGTATCATCGGTAGCCGGGTCATTATCCATGCCGGCACATCCATCGGCAGCGACGGTTTCGGATATGCAACCGATCAGGCCGGCAACCATGTGAAAAAACCCCAGGTCGGCAATGTCCGGATTGACGATGATGTCGAGATAGGGGCAAACAGCTGTGTTGACCGGGCAGCCTTCGGGACGACCCGTATCCGGCGCGGCGCCAAGATAGATAACCAGGTTATGGTCGCCCATAACGTTGATATTGGTGAAAACTGCATCCTGGTAGGCCAGGTGGGCATTGCGGGCAGCACCTCCCTGGGAAGAAATGTTGTCCTGGGGGCAAGGTCAGGCCTGGGCGGCCACTTGAACCTTGGCGACAGGGTCATGGTTGCCGCCATGAGCGGAGTCCACACCAACCTGAAGGCCGGATCCGTTGTTGGAGGCATTCCGGCAATTGAGATCAGGCAGTGGGGCAGGGCCGCGGCATCATATGCCAGGCTGCCCGAAATGGTGAAGGATATCAGAAGACTGAAACGGGAAGTAAAAAAGCTTGCCGATCATGGAACGGACATGGATGAGGATCCTGATACAGAGAGGAAGAAAAAATGAAAGAAGAATCTCCGGGTAACGGCACATCGATAGATATCAAAGGTATTCTCGATATCCTGCCGCACCGGTATCCTTTTGTGATGGTTGACCGGATACTTGACTGTGAGGTGGGCAAACACATAACCGGGCTGAAAAACGTCAGCCTGAACGAGCCCTTTTTCCAGGGTCATTTTCCGGGCGAACCGGTCATGCCGGGTGTCCTGATTCTGGAAGGGATGGCCCAGGTCGGCGCCATACTGGCATACAAGTCCATTGAAGGCGCAATCGGGAGCAAACTCGTGTATTTCGCCGGCCTGGACGGGGTGCGGTTCCGCAAGGTGGTGCGGCCGGGCGACCAGGTTATCTTCAAGGTCGAGATACTCAAGATAAGATTAAAGCTGAGCAAGATGGCAGCCCGGGCCTATGTTGACGACCAGGTCGTCGCTGAAGCTGAATTGATGGCCACCTTTGTCTGATTTGAACGCATTTCAGTGCACTGCAGGGAAGATATGACTATACATCCTACGGCTGTGGTAGATCCGCAGGCGAAAATTCACGAAACTGTCGAAATAGGTCCGTTTACGGTTATCCAGGGCAAAGTTGAAATCGGCGAGCACACCACGATCCAGTCCCATGCCTCTCTTTCCGGTCCCACCAGGATAGGCGCCCGGAACAGTATCGGTTCCTACACCGCCATCGGTGCTCCGCCCCAGGACATCCATTACAAGGGTGAGCCCACGGAGCTTGTCATTGGTGATGACAACCTGATCAGGGAGTACTCCTCCATACATCGGGGCACTGTCGACGGCAAGGGAAAAACCGTTATCGGCAATGGCAACATGCTCATGGCCTATACGCATGTTGCCCATGACTGTGTGCTGGGCGATAATGTCATCATGGCCAATCTCGCGACCCTGGCCGGTCATGTTGAAATCGGCGACCATGTCAACCTGGGCGGGCTTGTCGCCGTGCACCAGTACTGCAGGATAGGAGCGTATACCTATGTTGGAGGACTCTCCGGCATCAGCCTTGATGTCCCACCCTATGTCATTATCAGCGGCACCCGCAACAGGATGCGCATAACCGGGATCAATAAAATCGGTATGCGCCGCAGCGGCATGAAACGGGAAAACATAACCAGGCTTGCCCAGGCATTCAAGATCATTTTCCGCTCCCCGCACATTCTCCTGAAAGATGCCCTGGTCATGGTGAAAGAGGAAATTCCGGACTGCCCGGAGGTCGATATCCTGGTTGATTTTTTTCACACCTCGAGACGAGGTGTGGTAAAAAGAACAATTGATGATTGACCCTGGTGTGCGCGCCGGGTTCTTTGCGCCCGGGAAAAAATATCCGGCACTGTCTAATATTTCAAACA
>JAJRVA010000256.1 GCA_024277485.1 Deltaproteobacteria bacterium
ACATTTTTTCAAGGATGCGGGGTAGCCCGCATGTTTCATCCCGACATGTCGGGACTGCGAAACCGTTAAGCATTGTGTCTGCTTCGTTACGCTTGAAAAACATCCTCAACATACTTTAAGCCTGTTCCTGTAATAGAAGCGGCCCAGGGTGTCAGGGTGTATCCCGGCCAGGTATCCCAGGAGTATAAGCTGGTTCAGCAGTGTTGTCCGCACCAGACCATGATGTCGCCATCTTCGCGGTGAAGTGGTTACCGCTGCCGGAGCAAGCCTTATCCGGCCGATTTTTTTCAGCCGGCGGACCAGCTCCATGTCTTCCAGAAATGCCTGGTCGGGAAAGCCGCCTGCCTGAAGAAAGGTTTTTTTGCGGACAAAGATGGCCTGGTCGCCATAGATCAGCTTCAGGAGTTTTGATCGATGGTAGACTCCCCATTCAATATAACGGTAACCTGGTTCCGGCGCATGTATTTTCAGACGAAAGGCGCCAGCGGCTGTTAACGGCCTGGCAAGAAGAGCATGTATGTGTTGCTGGAAGTCATCCGGCAGAAAGGTATCTGAGTGCAGAAAGAGCAGGGTGTTCCCGGTGGCAAGAACAGCGCCCATGTTCTGCTGTTTTCCGCGGCCGGGTTCGGACGATACCGTCTGCACACCATAATAGTCAGCTATGGCACGTGTCTGGTCACTGCTGCCGCCATCGGCGACAATGATTTCAACGTCCTGGTATCCCCGCAGCGTGGCCAGCAGGCGGCCAAGGGTCGTTTCCTCATTGAGCGTTGGTATGACAACGGAGATGTTCGAGGTCTTCAGGTCTGTCAATATCGTGGAGTCGTGTTAATGTGGAGACGGACAGGTGTGCGTTTTGTGCTTTCTCCATGGTTTGCCGGCAGACATGGGGTGTCCCCCACGCGATATTCTCGAAAAAGAGATCGAATTGTTCAGCAGAAAGGTTCTTATTCAGCCCCAGCAGATAGTACCCGCCGTCATAGGCCGGACCAAGTACCGCATCATTTTTTTTTAACCGGTCAAGTGCATGGGCAAGAAGTTTGTCATCAATACAGGGACAGTCAGATCCGACAATGACTGCCCGGCCGGCCCCCCTTCTCCATGCCTCCCTGAAGGCGCTCGCCATCCTCTGGCCCAGGCCTGTTCCCTTCTGCCGGGCCAGGAAGAGAGAATTTCCCAGCCAGTTTTCCATCTGCGCCTGCGAGCCGCCGGTGAAGTATAAAAAAAAATGTACTGGACGAGATTGCCGGAGGGGAAGGAGAGATGTGATAATCCGTTCGGTCAGGAGACGGTGTATGCGGGCTGCCTCCTGGTTGCCGAGTTCAGGGATAAGCCTTGTTTTTACCTTGCCGGGCTCTGGATAACGTGTAAAGATTAAGATCTCTTCCGGAGAGTGGCGACGTGTCATGTGGTCAGTTTACCGGGTTAACGTTTTTATCTGCAATGATGAAGGATTTATTCAGTTGTTAAAACGGGCTTTTTGAACCCGGATCCTTACTGTTAAAGTTGTGAAGTCGGAACGGCATGCAGCAGTTGCAGCCTGCCGGACCCATATAGTACCACAGATATGCATGGCTGTCATGAAACGCGGAGCACAAAAAAAAGATCATCCCTGTCCTACCTGGAGAGAATGTACAGGGATTTTGAGCAGTCAGGTCTTGTCTCTACGTTTGTCCGGATGGTTGAGACGGATCTGCATATCATGGCACCTGCAGGTGTGGAGGATGAGGCCCTTCGCCTTGTCGCGCGGGCCAGAGCGCATATAGAAGGGTATATTCGAGAAGTCCCTCTGTTTGTCGACAGTCTCGAGCCCCTTCCGCCTGATACCGATGCACCTTTAATAGTGCGGAAAATGCTGGCGGCAGGGCGGATTGCCCGTGTCGGCCCGATGGCCGCGGTCGCCGGGGCCATAGCTGAGGCGGTCGGCTGTGGTCTGCGGGATTCCGGGGTGGAGGATTTGATTGTTGAAAACGGGGGTGATATATTTATAGACAGGAACAGAAGATGTACGGTTGCTGTTTTTGCCGGGACATCACCTTTGAGCAATAAAGTCGGCATCACACTTGCGCCGACGCAAATGCCCTGCGGGGTCTGCTGTTCTTCCGGATCTGTCGGTCATTCCCTCAGCCTTGGACAGGCTGATGCCGTAGTTGTAACCGCCTCTTCAACAGCTCTTGCCGATGCTGCCGCAACCAGGCTGGGAAATGAAGTCGGAAAAAAACAGACAGTATTCAGAGAGTTCTCAACGTGGCGCAGGACATTGAAGGGATATCCGGGGTCCTTGTTATCCGCAATGAGCAGCTGGGTGCCTGGGGAGATATTGAACTGGAAAGAGTGTAAATGTCAGGATAAGGAGACACCAGGATGAGCAGCACACCAGAAGAGAAAACACAGGGTGATGATCAGATGGAGAAACGGAAACTCAAAAGACGGCATCTCATCTATTACCTCCGAGTCTTTGACGGTTTAAGCAGCAGGGTGGTCGGTCACGTGGTGGACATTTCCAGCAATGGGTTGATGTTGATAAGCGACGAACCCATAGCGGTACACGAGGAATACCGGTTGCGAATGCGGTTTCCCGGTGTTATTTCAAGTCAGGAGGAACTTATTTTCGATGCATCCTGCAGGTGGTGCCGTCAGGATGAGAACCCGGCTTTTTACGTGGCAGGATTCCAGATCAGGGACCTGCTTTCCGAGGAGGCCAGGTTCATCCAGAGCCTGATTGATGAGTTCGGGGCCTGACTTTTTTTTCAGGCTCTGCCTCCCGCTTCCACCAGAAGAGAGGCACGGTACCGGGAAACGAACAGTTCAATATCCTTCTGCCAGGGGTGCATACGGTTTAAGCCGTGTTTTTTC
>JAJRVA010000257.1 GCA_024277485.1 Deltaproteobacteria bacterium
CACCTCCCCCGGCAGATACCTCGAAAAAGAGCACCATTACCATCGGGCCTGTCAGTTCAGTGGCAAACTCAAATTCAGTAAAAAACAATAAAGCTGAAAATAAGACAGTGGCCGTTGCGTCTCAACCTGTCCTGCAGGAGCCGGTGGTCAAAAAAAATGGTGATCTTCCACCGGTTACAAAAAAACCTGTCGTAAAGGATGAGGGAAAAAAATCAGCTCCTCGGCGTTTCGAGTGGATTTGGTCAAAATATACCAAATCCACTCGAAACGTCGAGGAGCCAAAAAAAGTAAGGATACAAGTCGTTAATCAAGGCCCGCCTATTGATTCATCTCTTCTTGGTCAAATTTTCAATTCAATGGTTTCTTTTCGTGCTAAAAAAGAAAACCAGCCGCACCTGGGCTTGGGGCTGTACATAGTGAGAACTATAGTTGAATACCATGGCGGTGATGTCACGACAAATGCCCTGACGGGTGAAGAAACCGGCACTGTTTTCACTGTAACATTGCCGTTAGCCGGGTAACGTTAGCCGGGTAACTCTTGATGAACAAGTCGATTTCTTTTGTAAATGCTTGAGAAGTGCTGAACCCCTATAGATAAACCAACAATCCGGCTGGAATTAACATAAAAGGGGTCAGACCAGAATGGCCTGACCCCTTATATTTTTGGTACGCCAGGCAGGATTCGAACCTGCGACCTACGGATTCGTAGTCCGGCACTCTATCCAGCTGAGCTACTGGCGCAAATGAAAGGCGATACTACTCGAAATTCCTGTTTTTCACAAGGGATTTCTGCAGCTGTCCGCCCCCTCTCTACTCCTTATCCAGGAAATCAATTATATTGTCGCCGGGGTTCATTTCCGTTCTCCCGGTAATATCAATCGTGGCCTCATGTGCCGTTTCAAGTTCTGCCAGTTCGGTACGTTTTTTGTTGAGCAGGTACTGGGCCACGTCAGTGGGAAAAACACATTTCACCAGCTTGATGTTCTTCCGGCTGACCCCGGTCTGAATACGCCGCAGGTAGTACAGGGCCTGCGTCTCTACCGACTTGACAAGTCCTCTGCCATGGCAGTGCTCGCACACCTTGTAGCTTCCCTTTTCAATGGGCGCGCCCATCTTCTGGCGGGAAATCTGCATCAGGCCGAAACGCGAAATAGTACTGATATCCACCTTGGCCTTGTCCCGTTTCATACTCTGCTTCACCTGTTTTTCGACCTCACGGATATGTTTCTTGCTCCTCATATCAATGAAATCAACAACAACAAGTCCGCCCAGATCCCGGAGACGGAGCTGACGGGCCAGTTCCGAGGCCGCCTCCATATTGGCCAGGAAAATCGTTTTCTCAAAGTCACTGTCTTTGGATGTCCTGCCGGAGTTGACGTCAATGGCCACCAGTGCCTCGGTAGGATTGATGACAATGGAACCGCCGGAGGGAAGCGGGACCTGGGGCTTATAAATCGATTCTATCTGGTCCTCGATATTGAACAGATTGAAAATCGGCTTGTTTCCCCGGTGCAGTTTGACCCTCACCTTTCTCTGCTTGGCAGGCAGCAGGCTTATAAACTTGTTGACATGCTCGTACGATTCCTGGGTGTCGATCAGGATCTCCTTTATTTCCGGGACAAAATGATCTCGCAGGAAACGGCCGACGATATCCTGGTCCTCGTAAATAAGTGCCGGAGCATCCATACTCTGGCCACGTTTTTTTATCTCACCCCAGAGGCGCAGCAAATAGCGCAGGTCTTTCTGCAGTGCAGTCTTGGTAATTTCCATGCTTGCCGTCCGGATAATGTATCCGATGCCCTCGGGAATGGAGAAACTGTTCATCAGGTCCCGGAGCTGATGCCGCCGATCTTCGCCGGGAATTTTTCGTGAGACCCCGGCACTGTCACTGCCCGGCATCAACACGAGATAGCGGCCGGGGATGGACAGGTAGGTCGTCATATTGGCCCCCTTGTTGCCGGTCGCTTCCTTGACTACCTGGACAAGGACTTCCTTGCCCCTGGACATGACATTCTCAATTTTCAGTTTTTTCCACTGGTGCTGGGCGATGAGCTCCCGGCTCTTTTTGTCGACATCATCCCGGTAATACTCAGGGTGGATCTCGCCGAACGGCAGAAAGCCGTTCTTGCCGCCGGGTATCTCGACAAAGGCGGCCTGGAGGTTTGCCTCAATGGCCACGATCTTTCCCTTGTAAATATTATTTTTTGTCCGTTCACGAACAACACTGGTAACATGAAACGATTCCAGCCTCCCGTTTTCCACCAGAGCAATCCGACACTCTTCCGGCTCGTCCGCATTGATCAGCAGTTTGGTAACAACATTCTCACCAGGCTTTGCCTGCTGTACCGGCGTGTTTTCTTTTCCCGGCCGGCCTCCGGCAGATCTCTGCCGGGAAGTCCTGCCGGATCGAGGCGTCCTGCCCCTGCCTTTTTTCTCCCCTTTTCCAGGAGCTGCCGGTCTCCCTTTCGGTCGCTCACCCTTTTTCCGACCGGTCTTTTCAGATTTCCCGGTTTCAGGTGAAACATCCGGCACCGACTGCGGTACACTCTCAGGTTTTTCCGCCTTCACATCAGCGGGAGTTAAGTCATTCTTTCTTTTCGGCAACAGATTGAGCGCACTTTTCCACCAGGCTCCGGTTGATACTTTGCTTTCTGTTTCATCGGCGGCATCACTCGTTTCCGCGCCCTGCTTTTTTGCTGTCATACACTTTCCTTCTCTACATTTTTCAAGAGCTTCTCACAGTAAAACCCGTTTATCAGTGATAAAAAACCTTATCACTGTGGATTCGTTTCTCGATGGTGCCTGAAAGCACCAGGGGTTCAAGGAGCTGCTCAACCTTTTCCGGACCGCCAACACGGAAGATCCGGTCTATATCGGCTGCCGTACATGGCCGCCGTTTCAACATCTGTACAATTTCATCTATTACGTCTTTTCCCCGGGTTACGCCGAACCGGGAATGGTCCGCCTTGACTTCACGTCCCCCGGCAAACACGTTCATGCCCCGGGCGATAATATCAACTCGCGGCACTCCGGGTACGGATGAAAGCCGGCGGGCAATCTGCCGTAAACGATTCTGGCTGACCGGACGGGCAAACTTCTCCAGAGGCGGCCGGGCCACGGTGTTCAGCTGGACACGTGTCACTTTCATGCGGCCAATCACTTCAGCCAGGGCTTCCATGTCCGCATCACTGTCATTGATCCCCGCTACAACAAGCACCTCCAGCCACAACTCACCGTCATACTGATTGGAAAACCAGACAAGGCCTTCGATTATTTCATCCAGAGCAACACAGGCTGCCGGTCGGTTAAGCCTCCTGAAGCTCTGTGCCAGAACCGTGTCAAGTGAAGGGATGACCACGTCTGCCGGGGACAGATCCGCAGCAACCTTCCTGTCTCCAAGGTTGGTTCCGTTCACCAGAACCGCTATAGGTTTTCCCGTCTTCTCCTTGAGAAACCGGATGATTCTCCCCAAACCGGAATGAAGCGTGGGTTCACCGCTTGCGGTTACTGTTACCACGTCCACCCGGGCTGCATTTTCCGGGTCGGCAAAATATTCTTCCACCTCGCCGATGATTGTATCCGTGGGAACATACTCCCCACGTTCGCATATCAGCTTCGTTGTGGGGCCGACCTCACAGTAAATACAATCAAAATTGCAGATTTTACCGGGGAGAATATCAATGCCAAGGGAACGCCCAAGACGCCTGGAATTGACCGGGCCAAAGATATGGTTCATAAAATTTCAATACAGTCGGCCCTTCCGTCAAGAGAACAGGCAAACAGAGAACCGGCTTTGCCGGAAAAAATCAATAAAAATACTTCAGATCAACTGGATACATAGATAAATCAATTCCGTGGTATTGGCAACCATTATCTATGACTTTTACCTTGACACAATGCAGCTGTAAGCGTACATTTCAAAAACTTGTACTATGAACCTGCACAACACCGATTCTTTCCGGCTTCCCGTAAAGATCCCGGTGGGATATGCAGTTTGATTCTCAGCTAAAACGTCCATGTCCAGTTCATCACAGGAGAAGGTCGAGGTGAAGCAAAATACAGGATTATCCCCGATCCACACCCTTTCAGCAACCGTATTCCTCTTCCTTACAGTGCTCTATTTCTGTATTACACCGGTCATGGCCGATGAGTACAAAGCACCGCAGTGGAATATCACAGCGGACAAAATGACCCGGTACGAAGACCCGCCCAGTATAGTCGCCGAAGGGAATGTCCTCCTGGAAAAAACACAGGAAATAACCTGGGAAGAAAAAAAAGCGGCTGACGGCTGGAGTGATCTGCTTGAGGAATCGACTGTCGTCGAGGTGAAGGATGAAGATGAAGCTGAGACAGTGACGAAAAGTCTTACCACTATCAAGGCTGACTGGATTGTCTATGATATAAATTTAGGCTCCATTAAAGCACGCGGCAATCTGTATATAAAGATGGGATCCGACAGGTTAGAGGCAGCAAAAGGTGTCATTGACCTGAATCGCGAAACCGGGACATTCACCGATGCCACCATTATCCGAAAAGAAAAAGATCTTCATCTTGAAGGGAAGATCATCGAAAAAACCGGCGACCTGACGTATCATATTGAGGACGGCTGGGTCATTACCTGCAAGCTCAAGGATGGAGAAACCCCTCCCTGGAGTTTTGCTGCCAGGGAGGCGGAAATAACAGATGGCGGCTATGCTGTTCTCAAGCACACCACCTTCAGAATCAAGGACGTCCCCGTACTGTACACCCCATGGATGGTCGTGCCCGTCAAACGGACAAGGCAGACGGGATTCCTCTTCCCCTCCCTCTCAACTTCGGACAGGGACTGATTTGGGGTCAATCTTCCCTTTTTCCTCAATCTCTCACCCAGCAGTGATCTCACTATTTACCCGGAATACATGACAAATCGCGGTTTCAACGCCGGTCTGGAGTTTCGGTATGTTATGAGCCAGGAAAAAAAGGGCGGGTTCATGATCAACTATCTGTATGACGAGCTCAGCGATCCTTCAGAGGTTGAATACTACAGGGACGGCCACTATACGCATACCAACCAGGACCGGTACTGGGTACGTGGAAAACTCGATCATGACATTGCGGGCTGGACCAGCCGACTGGATATCGACATTGTTTCCGACCGGGACTATCTGACTGAATTCACCGCAGGTATGACAGGATTTAACGAGAGTAATTCAAAATTTCTGGATGTTTTCGGACGTGCCTTTGAAGATAAAACCATAGACGAACGCAAAAACTCCCTCCGGATCCTGAAATCCTGGACCGACATGTCTCTCCAGGGTGACCTGATTGGAATTAATGATGTCCGCCAGGACAAGTCGAATCCCACACCGCTGTGGAAGCTTCCCGGAATCAATTTCACCGGTCTCCTTCCCGTGGGGGAGACCCTGGTAAATTTTGACTGGGACGTTGATTATGCCAACTTCTGGCGGGAGAGTGGTGTCGGGGCCCACCGGCTTGACCTTTTTCCGCGCATTTCATCACCTCTTCCGATGGGCGATTATCTTGAGGCAACTGCGGAACTGGGCTTGCGTGATACCGCCTATCTTATCCAGGAATACGGTGAATCAGACCCTGTGGACAGTGACACGGAAAACCGTTTTCTGGTGGATTTCCAGACAGAGTTCGGCACTACTCTTATCCGGGATTTCAATATCAGCATAAACAATACCAGCATGATGAGTCATACCTTCAGGCCGTATATCAACTACCAGTACATTCCTGACGTCGACCAGGTTGACCTGCCCGATCTGGACGCGATAGACAGGGTTACAGACAGAAACCTCATCACTTACGGCATAGACAACTGGTTCAGGCTTTTTGGTTCAGAAAGTGACAGTGACTTTGAAAGAAATTACGGTTTTATCAAGATCAAGCAAGGGTATGATTTCCGGAGTGGACAGAGTGACACCCCTCTTACCCCGGTCGACCTCAGAATAGATTACTGGCCGGTCAGGGATCTGTGGCTCCTCTACAGAACGAATTATGACGTCTACGGTGCCGGAGCAACAAGGTACAGCTTTGAGGTCGGGTATCAAAACAGCCGGGGTGATGTCATTTATGGTGATTACCGTTACGACAAGTTCAGCAACACCAACTCTGTTACTGCAAACGCCAAGGTACATCTGTTTTACCGCCTGCTGGCCGGATACAGGATCGAGCGGTCAATCGCTGATTCGGAAACAGTTGAAGAAAACATTGCCCTCATCTACCAGCCTTCCTGCTGGTCTGTAGAACTGTCCACAAATTATACTCCGGGCAACCGGACCATTCTGCTTGTCTTCAGGCTGGCCAACATCGGCAATCCCCTGGGGCTTGACCTTCCCGGTTTTTAGCGACCTGGAGGAAGTCTGATTTTCCACCATGTCATATATTGATGTATTTAACGGAGATGCAGACGGCATCTGTGCCCTGCATCAGCTTCGCCTGGCAGAACCGCGTCCCGAAGCACGGCTCGTTACCGGGGTAAAACGGGACATACAGCTGCTTGAAAGGATTCAGGATGTCCGAGATAGTGAAATTACGGTTCTCGACATATCGCTTGACCGTAACCGCAGCGCCCTGGAAAGAATTCTTGAGGGGCAGAACACAGTGCTGTATATTGATCATCATTTCAGCGGCCCGGTACCTGAATACGGCAGCCTGACTCCCCATATCGACCCTTCACCCCGGACGTGCACATCTCTCATTGTGGACGCATTACTGGGGGGCAGGCACAGGGCATGGGCTGTTGCCGGTGCCTTTGGCGACAACCTTGATGAGGCTGCATCAGGTGCCGCAGACACGCTGGGACTTGATGCAGCGGCCGTCGGGAAACTCAGGGAAATCGGTATCCTTCTTAACTATAACGGGTATGGCGCATCTCTTGCCGATCTTTACTTTACGCCTGACGAGCTGTACCGACAGGTGCAGGAATTTGACGACCCCTTTGTCTTTCATGCCCAATCCCCGGCCCTGCAAACCCTTCGGCAGGGGTATGATAAAGACATGGAGCGTGCCACCGGGGTTTCTCCGTCCAGGGAATCCTCACACGGCCGTATGTACGCCTTTCCCGCAGAACCCTGGGCCCGCAGGGTTGTCGGTGTGTTCAGCAACAAACTGGCCCGTGAAAAGCCGGATACGGCACACTGTCTGCTTATTGAAAACAACGACACCACGCTGCGTATCAGCGTGAGGGCCCCTTTAAACAACCGAACCGGTGCAGATGAACTGTGCAGGAAGTTCCCGTCAGGAGGGGGGAGAGCGGCAGCAGCCGGAATAAACAACCTTCCCCGCGAACAGCTGGAACAGTTCCACTCCGCATTTTTCAACCAGTTCGGCCCTGAAACATCAGGGTAACCTTCTTACACTTGCAGCTATGAAAAAATTTTCACATACTATCCGGATGCATCTGGACTTGCCTTTGCCCATTCCGGCCGCCCTGATTATTTCTTTTCTTCTCATAACTCTCTCCAGCCTGCAGCAGGCATATGCCAAGCCAAAGGCCGCAGACCTGGTTGAAGACGGCCAGCCCATCAACCTGGCCCAGGAAAAATATCAGAAGCTTTTTCAGGAGCTGAAAACAGAGCATCATTTTACCCAGGCAGAACTTGATGTCATTTTCTCCGGCCAGTCGATTAACAAAAGAGTGCTGGAACTGATGGACAGGCAATGGGAAGCCAAACCATACTACAAGTACTCGCCACTCTTTCTGACCCGGAAAAACATTGAGAAAGGAAGAAAGAAACTTGTCGAGCACAAGGACATCCTTGACCGGGTTGAAAAGGAAATCGGCGTCGACCGGGCAGTTGTTGTCGCCATCTGGGGGATTGAAACCCGGTATGGGGAGAACCAGGGTTCGTTTTCTGTTCTGCAGACCTTGAATACGCTTTTTGACGCCTATCCGAGGCGAAGTGCGTTCTTTCGAAAACAGCTCGTTCATTTTCTCGCTCTCTGCAAAGAAAACGGGGTGGACCCGAAAACGATCAAGGGTTCGTACGCCGGTGCCTTTGGCCAGACCCAGTTCATTCCCTCCAGTTTCAGGGCTTACGCAGTCAGCTTTGACGGAGACGAAAGACGAGACGTCTGGAACTCTGTTCCGGACATACTGGCATCTATCGCCAATTATCTGAAACAGTATCACTGGACATTGGACGGACCCATTTACGCTGAGCTTGGCAATGAACTGAAAGACCAGAGACTGATAGCAACCAGCCTCAAGGGCCGTCGTGGAAGGATCCCGTGGCAGACGGTCAGGGATGTCCAGAACCCGGACATCCCCCCTTCTCCGGGAGACAGGAAGCTCTCCATTGTCGGGCTTGAACTGCCGCCGGAATCCGGCAAAAAAATGCGCTACGTGGCCGGTTATCCAAACTTTCAGGCCATCACTGAATGGAATCATTCCAACCGCTATGCCATGGCGGTAACAGAGTTGTCCGAGGCCCTGCAAAAGAAGGAATAAAACAGCATCAATTGAAAAATTCCCTCCTCAGCATGCGTCTCCTTTTTATTGTTCTTATTCTCCTCCCGGCCGTACTGGTCAGCTGTTCCCGTCAACCCCTGGTGCAGATTCCCGAGACCAGCCTGCCGGAATTTTTCGATGATATGGACCGCGCATCCCTTGAGCAGGCGGTGGCGACAAGTCTTGACTACCTGCGCGGCCGGGATCCTCAGCAGAAAATTGCCATCGCGGACAGATCCTATCCCCTTGCCACCCTCACCCGTTCACTTGAAGCATTTGTACAGATCCTGGCTGAAAAACCCTCTGCGGGAGAGCTGAACCGGCTGGTCAGGAAAAATTTTGACATTTTTCAGGCCACCGGCACAAAAGGTATCAACCTGGGCAGAAAAATGCTTGTCACCGGATATTTTCAACCCGTGTTTGAAGGGAGCCTGGAAAAAAAAGCGCCTTTTCTCTTCCCGCTCTACAGTGTTCCACCTGACCTTGCCAGGCGTCAGAATGTCCATGGTGTCATGGAATTCGGCCGCTACGAGGGAGAAGCATTTGTTCCATACTGGACCAGGGAGGAGATAGAGTCAGGCCGTAAAGCTGCCGGGTCTGAAATCGTCTGGCTCAAGGACCCGTTTGACGCCTTTGTTCTGCACGTCCAGGGTTCCGGACTTATCCGTCTGCGGGACGGATCAATCCGCTCCATCCGTTATGCCGCGAAAAACGGGCACAGGTATAAAAGTATCGGCAGATACATGGTCAAGACAAACCGCATCACCCTTGAGGAGGCAAGCCTCAAAACCATCCGTGAATACCTGGAAAATCACCCTCATGAAAAGGATTCCATCCTGTTCCGGAATCCCTCATATATTTTTTTCAACTGGTCCCCGTCACGTGGCGCGATCGGCAACCTCGGTAAAGAGCTCACAGCCGGCAGGTCTATCGCGGTTGACCAGAAGTGCTTTCCCCCGGGCGCCCTTGGCTTTCTCTTCACCCGAAAACCTGTGCTGACGGACAACAAGGAGATACGGTGGAAGCCCCTGCACCGTTTCGTTGTTGTCCAGGATACCGGTTCTGCCATACGGGGGCCGGGAAGGGTTGATCTGTTCTGGGGCAGCGGCACTGATGCCGGAATCCGTGCCGGCCGCATGAAAGAGCAGGGAACGCTGTATTTTTTTATCCTCAAAAACACGGCTCTATAACAAATAAAATAAGGAAACACCTGATGGGCTGGCGGATCTCATCTCAACCGTTTAATGAACTGGCTGAAGAATATGATACCTGGTTTGAAAACAATCCCCTTTTCGACCTGGAACTGAAGGCCCTCTGTGCCATCCGGGAAAAACTCCCCCGGCCGAGTCTGGAAATAGGGGTGGGCCCCGGCCGTTTTGCCCGGGCTCTGGAGATCGACTATGGAATCGATCCTGCCATATCCACCTTGCAACTCGCAGCGGGTCGCAGTATCATGGGCATACATGCTGTCGGGGAGAATATTCCTTTTCTTGCCGCCTCAATGGGCTCCGTCTACCTGCTGTTCACGCTGTGTTTTCTGAAAGACAGCGGGCGCGTACTGAAAGAGTGTTCCCGTGTTATCACGTCCCAGGGAAGACTGATCATAGGTATGGTCCCCCGATTTTCAGCGTGGGGAAAGCAGCTCAGCGAAAAAGGAGAAAATGGGCATCCCTTTTATCGTCATGCCCGGCTCAGAACCATTGCCGAAACAAAGGAAATGCTCTCGCGAAACGGATTTGCAGTGATTGAATCATGGTCAACCCTGCTTCAATCTCCTGACAAACCCGGTGCTGATGGCGAAACTCCCCGGTTCGGCATGAACGAAGATGCCGGCTTCTGTGTGCTCGTAACGTGTAAGGAGGAGACAGTCAGTGAAACTACCCAATCTGATTACCCTGACGACTGATTTCGGGTTGCAGGATGCGTTTGTCGGACAGATAAAAGGCGCCATTCTCCGTCGCAACATACATGCGCGGATCATTGACCTGACCCACGCTATTCAGCCCCATGACACCCTGGCTGCCGCCGTGACCATCAGGTCAAGCTATCACTATTTTCCCAAGGAAAGCGTACACATGGTTGTTGTCGATCCGGGCGTGGGCAGCCAGCGCCACATCATCGCCCTGATGGCCGACAATCATCTTTTTCTCGCCCCGGACAACGGCATCCTGACTTTTCTGTTGCGTGACAAAAAAATCCAGGCTGCGCACAGAGTGGCAAACAGATCTCTCTTCCCGAGCGAGGTCAGTGCGACATTTCACGGCAGAGACATTATCGCCCCGGTGGCAGCGGCCCTTGCCGACGGTTTCGGCCTGGGTGACGTCGGGCCGCCGGTTGACATCAAAGACTGTGTTCAGCTTGATATACCCAGAACACAGCTTGACGAGCACGGAATCACCGGCAGGGTCATCCATATTGACCGGTTCGGCAACATTCAGACCACCATCACCTCAGCAAATATCAGTCTCTATCAGCCGTCAAGCTTTGCCGGTATCTTCATCGGGTCAAAAAAAATCAATGCGATTTCTTCAACCTACTCAGACTCGGCACCAGGTGATCTTTTAGCTGTTATCGACAGTGCAGGTCACCTTGAGATAGCAGTAAACAGAGGTAATGCCGCCGAACAGATAGACTGCAAAGTAGGCGACCCGGTTACAGTTGTGATGGAAAGGGAATAGGGGAGAAAAAATTTCCTGGTGAGAATCCCGGCAGAAGATATAATAGCCCATATATTCACATTTGATAAAAATCTCAGATTAATTTGTTTTTTTCAGGAGGGAGTATGAAGAAGATTGTTTTTGGAGCTGCCGTTTTTTTTATAATACAGATTGTACTTGTTACCGCAACCTGTGCGGAAACTACCATACCCGCTCCTCCGGAAGGAAATTTACGTTATTCAATCACCGTCACCAAGTTCAAAAACGAAGCCGGCTGGCATGGACAGTGGGACCTTGGGGACGGCTTTGCAACAATCATGACCAACATCCTCCATAAATCCGGATGGTTTGTCGTTCTCGGCGACACCGAGATGCGCCAGGCAGCCATAGCTGAGCAGGACTTTGCCGCGAGCGGACGAACGGCTAAAGGGAAAAAATCCCCGGGTGTCGGCAGAATGACCCCTGCCCAGCTTCTGGTTCGCGGCTCCATCACCCATGTACAGGATACAACCAGCAGCGGCGGGGGAGGTTTCAGCTTTAAGGGCATTTCCATCGGCGGTGCCGCAGGCGAGGCTGAGATAAACATCACCATTTACCTGGTTGATTCGGAAACCGGACAGGTAAAGGCGTCCACAGATATCATAGGCAAATCAGGACGCAAAGGCTTTACTCTTGGTTACTATGGTGCAGACCTGGGAGGCCTGACCGGCAATATCGGCGGCAAAAAAAAGGATAACGTGGGCAAGGCTGCCGAGGACGCCGTGGGACAGGCTGTCAAGTTCCTGATCCAACAGCTTGAAGACATCCCCTGGGAAGGTTCTGTTGTGCTTGTCAAAGGAGACAAAATCATCGTCAACCGGGGTACGCGTGAAGGTGTGCAGGTGGGGACAAAATTTAAGGTCGGCAGTGTGGAAGAACTGGTCGATCCCGACACGGGAGAGGTGCTTGATTCCGAAATGACCGAGGTCGGCAGTATTGTCGTTACAAAAACCAAGGAAAAAATCGCCTACTGCAAGGCAGAATCAGGCGCTCCAACCATCGCCAAGGGCATGACGGTCTTCAAGACAAACCGCTGAAAAAACAGCGCTCTGAAAAGGGGCGGAGGAGTGAAGTACATCTCCAGACAAAACCGCCCTTTTTCTTTTGCCGGATGCCCACTGTTCCGGTTTATGGTTTGACGATAATTGCCTCAGAGCGTTCAAGGATCCCCCTGCGGGCATCCATGTAGGCCTTTATTTCTTTGTTGATGTTGCCTGATTCCTCCTGGCTGAGAGTATAGACGTTATAGCTCCCATAGCCGTCATGCACGAGCAGCTGTTTGAGCGGTTTGCCGTCATCTCCGGCACAGCCGGCGGACTGAATCTTGTATATCTGATCCACTCCGACAGTAGCGAAACCGCTGTCACCATTGCAGTCAAGCGTTTCAAAAATTACCTGGTAGACTGCTGAATCAGCATACACAGGACCGGACAGGGCCAGGAGGACAAAAACAATGCAGAGGGCAGTTACTTGACTTCTCATATTCTTCTCTCCTTGAATAGAAATTCTGAAAATCTCATGTTACATTTAAAATAACAACCAATGCGCGCAGAGTCAAATTTGATGCGGACCGCAGGGAGAAAAACTGCAGACACCACAACTGTCGGAGTTGAAAAAATAGAATCAAGACCCCGGCAGCAGCGTACACCGGTATCGGCACAGGTCCCTCCTCAGGTATACACGACCGAGGCCTGCACACCCTGACAGATCCCGGGAAAGGAAGAAAATGGCAATCTTTTTCATAGCAACGGCATTTGTATTCGGCTTTATCGCCAGGCAGCTCAGTCTGCCGCCCCTGGTTGGTTTTCTGTTAGCCGGATTCGCCCTCAACCTGCTGGGTTTTGAAACATCGGAAACCCTGAAGCAGCTTGCCGATATCGGCATTATTCTCCTGCTCTTCAGCATCGGCCTGAAGGTCAAGGTAAAAAACCTTCTGAAACCTGAGATATGGGGAGTCGCCACCGCTCACATGCTTGTCACGGTTGTGGTGCTGGGACTCTTTATTTACGGACTCAGCCTGACCGGCCTCTCCATGTTCAGCACCCTTGATCTCAAGCTTTCCATGCTCATTGCCTTTGCGCTCAGTTTTTCCAGTACCGTCTTTGCCGTGAAAATCCTCGAGGAACGGGGGGAAATGCCGGCCCGGCACGGCCGCCTGGCAATCAGCATCCTGATCATGCAGGACCTGTTTGCAGTCATTTTCATCACCTTTTCCACCGGCAAGTTCCCCTCCATCTGGGCCCTTGCGCTGCTTGGCCTCTTTTTCCTGCGCAAGCCGATAATGGCGGTCATGGACCGCAGCGGCCATGGTGAACTGCTTGTCCTTCTTGCCTGTATCCTGCCGATTGCCGGTGCAGGTGTTTTTGAGTACGTGGGGCTGAAACCCGACCTTGGTGCCATCATTTTCGGCATGCTCCTGGCCGGACACCCAAAAACAGATGAGCTGGCCAAGGCCATGTTCGGATTCAAGGACCTTTTCCTGGTCGGCTTCTTCCTGACCATCGGGCTGGCGGATATACCTGATTGGAATATTTTCGGGGTTGCCTGCCTCCTAGTTCTGTTTGTGCCGCTCAAAACCGTGCTGTTCTATTTCCTCGTCGCACGGTTCAGGCTGCGGGCCCGCTCATCCATGCTGGCCTCCGTCAACCTGGCCAACTACAGCGAATTCGGTCTCATTGTCGGAGCTGTCGCTGTTGCCGCCGGCTGGTTCGGGAAAGAATGGCTGGTCGTTTTCGCTGTTGCCATCTCCCTGGCCATGATTGTCGCCTCGCCCCTGAGCACGGTTGCAGACAAAATCTACTCCCGCTGGAACAGAATCCTGCGCAGTTTTGAGACCAGGGAACGGCTGCCTGACGACCTGATCGTTGACACTGGAGACTCGACCGTTGCGGTCTTCGGAATGGGCAGGGTCGGGACAGGGGCATACGATACGCTGCATAAACGCTATGGGAGAACAATCATTGGTGTTGACTCCGACACAGGTGTTGTCAGGGAGCATACGGATTCCGGCCGCAATGTCATTTCAGGTGATGCTTCTGATTATGATTTCTGGCAGAGGGGAATATCCGACGGGACAAAAATCAGATTGATCCTTCTGACCATGTCTCATGCCGCAAATATGCATGCCGCAGAAAAAATCGCCGAATTCCCCGGAGACCTGACTGTTGCCGCCACGGTACGGTTCGACGACGAGATAGAGCCTCTCAAGCTGCGCGGCGTGGATCATGTCTTCAATATCTATGATGAAGCAGGCTCAGGCTTTTCCGATCACGTCTGTCTGCAGGTGCAGGGTTCAGGAGGCGTATAACTGCTGCATATACCTATGGCACTTCGACTCCTCGAAATAGTTGTTCCGGAACAACATGTCAACGAGATCCTTACACTTCTCGACGATGCCCGGATCACTGATTACTGGCAGACCTGCAGCTGTGATTCAAAGGTCATCTATAAACTCATTCTTCCTGCCGAGAGTACGGAGAAGATAATGGATGAGCTTGAAAAACAGCATGGATATTCCAGTGATTTCCGTATGACTCTGCTGCCGGTCGAGGCAACCTATCCCGGCCCGCAGCAGATTGAAGAAAAAAACGGGGAAAACAGTGAACCGGAATCCGAAGAGAGAATCCCCCTCCGGGTAAGCAGGCAGGAGCTCTACAGTGAAATTTTCGACAACTCCAAGCTGACCGACACCTACCTTATCCTTGTCGGCCTGTCCACCATTGTCGCCTCCATCGGACTGCTCACAAACAACATAGCCGTGATCATCGGCGCAATGGTCATTGCCCCTCTCCTGGGCCCCAATGTCTCCCTGGCATTTGCAACCACCATGGGTGATTCAGAGTTAGGTATAAATGCCCTCAAAACCAATATAGCCGGCATCATGGTTGCTTTCGTGATCTCCGTCCTGCTTGGTTTTTTTCTTCCGGTTGACCCCGGCAGCCAGGAAATACATGCCAGAACGGTTGTCAGCTACGCTGATATCATCCTGGCCCTGGCATCCGGCGTTGCCGGAGCTCTCGCCTTTACGAGCGGACTGTCCACCGCCTTGATAGGGGTTATGGTCGCGGTGGCCCTGATCCCGCCGCTTGTCACCTTCGGGTTGCTGGTAGGAGGAAGATTTCCGGCGCAATCAACAGGTGCCTTCATGCTGCTGGTCATAAACATGATCTGCCTGAATATTGCCGGGGTTGTCACGTTTCTGTTCAAGGGACTGCAGCCGCTTTACTGGTGGGAGGCTTCAAAGGCCAGGAAAGCTACCAGGTACGCAATTGGTATCTGGGTCGTGCTTCTGCTTCTGCTTCTTTTGCTGATGTTTGTCTCAGCCAACTGAGAGCAGAGAAAACCGCTCCCAGAAATCCGGAAAAGACTTGACCACGCACTCTTCACCGGTTATCTCGACCCCCTGGACACGGAGACCTGCAACAGCGAAACACATGGCGATCCGGTGGTCATGATAGGACTCGATGGTTGCACCGTGCAGGTTAGTACCACTTGCACGGCCGTGGATGATCATCCGGTCCTGCTCCTCCTCGACCTCGGCCCCCATCTTGCGCAGCTCAGTCACCATGGCGCTGATACGGTCGCACTCCTTAATGCGCAGATGGGCGATATTGGTGATCACTGTCGTCCCCTCGGCAAAGGCAGCCACAATGGCCAGGGTCGGGGCCACGTCGGGCATGTTGCCCATGTCCACCTCTATTCCCGCAAGTCTGTCTGGTCCCTGGACCGTTATGCCATGCCCGGTCTGGTGAACCTGGCAGCCCATCCTGGCCAGCAGCGGCACCAGGTTGGCATCACCCTGCAGGGACGGCACCGGCACATTGGCAACTGTTACCCGGCCGCCGGTAACGGCTGCGGCAGCCCAGAAATAAGATGCGCCGGACGCATCGCCCTCAATTCTGTATTCACGGGCCTGGTACCTGCCCCGCGGTATTCTGAAGGAATCAAGCGTTGGCGCCGCCTCACCGCTGACGCCGAACGCGGCCATGACCTCCATGGTCATCTCCACGTAAGGTTTTGACAGGACTTCGCCCAGCACCGTGAGTTCTGCTGTCTTCCCGGCATAGGGAGCAACCAGGAGCAGAGAGGAAAGGTACTGGCTGGATTTCCCCTCCGGCAGGATGGTTTTCCCGCCATCTATTCCGTCCGCCTCAATGGTCAGGGGGGGGCAGCCGTTATCCGCATCACTTCTGATATTGACTCCCCAGCCCTGCAGCGCCTGCATGAGCGGTGCAATAGGCCGCTCCGACATTCTGGGGTCGCCGGTTATATGAAAAATGCCATGGCCCAGTGACGCGACCGAGGTGAGAAAACGGGTGACGGTGCCGTTGTTTCCTAAAAACATATCTCCAGCCGGTTCACGGATCCTGCCTCCCGAACCATGCACCACCCACGCAGCAACATTGCTGTCCTCGATATCAATCCCCATGGCCTGCAGTGCACCTATGGTATAACTGGTATCCTCACTTGTCAGCGGACCGACAAGCGTTGATGTCCCCTCAGCCAGGGCCGCGGCAATCAGGGCCCGCTGGGTAATACTCTTGGAGCCCGGCACCTCCACGGTGGCGTCTATTTTCTCGACTGGTCTGATCCGTTTCATCTGTAAAGCTGTTATTCTAAATTTATACAGTAGCCTTTTGGCCGGCAAAAGAAAAATTCTTGAGAAATTTCATTTCGTTACTTATTGTATCCATTTTTTGTTCTGCACTTTCGCTCCCGAAACCTGTCAGTCAAGAAAAGCTTCTCTGAATAGAAAAAGCCCGACCCGATTTCTTTACTCCGCACGCCCAATTAGCCAACGCCTACAGTTCGACAAACTCATATTCAGGTTTGGGAGTACAGGGATCTCCGGTAAAAGTACTGATCTTGTCAACTGTTGCCTTGATTGCGTGCTCGGATTGATCTATGCCAACCCATTTCCTGTTGAGCAGATGTGCTGACTTGAGTGTTGTTCCCGAGCCACAGAAGCAATCAAGAACCATACTCCCCTGACGAGAAGACGTGCGGATGATTAAATCCAGCATATCGGAATTTTTTTCTGTCGGATATGTCGGGTATTGAGGATCTTTGTATGTCCAGATATCCTGTACCCTTTTTCCTTCCCGTTCATCTGCAAAAATTATTTTTCTTGGATTTCCTGTCCTGGACCACTCTATCAAGCCATCCCTGTCCCATTGCTCCAATGTTTCAACATCTGTTCTCCAGTGCCGCCCCCTTGGCGGCATTTTTCCCTTAAAGGGCTGATTCGACCTGCCGTTTTCAGTCTCTCCCGGAGCGTGGATGGGGACAGTCGTATATCTTCTGCCAACTTTCATCTTTGGAAATAATTTTTTCAGATCATCTTCTGTATATTTTTCTTTCGGTTCGTTCCAGATTGGTTGTGATGTTTTAGAGTAAAAGAGAATGAGGTCTTTAGTATTACCGAAACCAACCCGTTTGAAATTTTTTGGGTTGCACTTTATCCTTGTGATATCATTACGAAAGTTATCAATGCCGAAAACTTCATCCATCATCACCTTGACATAATGCCCTATTTTACAGTCAATGTGCAGATAGAGCGATCCCCTCTCTGAGAGCAGTTCTTTGAGTAACTCCAACCGTTGCCGCAAAAAGGCAATAAACTCCTTTCCAACACGTTTGTCTGAGTAGGCGATATCCCCGTTCCGGGTATGACTGACAGTGGAAGCCCTGTCGTCTGTAAGCGTAAAAATACCATTCGTTGCAAAAGGAGGATCAATATACACCAAGTCTACCTTGCCCCTGAGATGTTTACGCTCTATCAGGTAACGAAGGCCCTCTGCATTGTCCCCTTTGATCAAAATGTTATGCATACATTTGAACGTTGCCAGGGATTTAGGTAAACCGGTGAAGGAGTATATCCCGCATGACATGGACCGGCGCCTGCCTGCCCGTCCACAGCTCAAACTGGGCAACTCCCTGGTAAAGCAGCATGGCAAGGCCGTCAACAATTGCACAGCCTGCAGCTTCAGCCTCCTGCAGCAAACGGGTCCTGAGCGGGGCATAGACGATATCCATCACCACCCTGAACCCCGGAAGCAGTTCCCGGGCAACCGGTGTTTTTTCCATGTCCGGGACCATTCCGACAGAGGTGGTATTGACCAGCACATCCGCACGGACCTGATCAATCTTGTTCAATTCATAAAAGGGACAGCCAAGCTGACCGGCAAGTTTTACTCCCTTTGCAGCAGTACGATTGGCCAGCACAATCTCGGCGCCCGCTTCTTTCAACCCGAAACCGATGGCCCGCGCTGCCCCGCCCGCCCCAATGACCAGTATCCTGCTCCCCTGCAGGCCGACCTGCTCCTCCAGGGCCCGGTTGGCACCGATCCAGTC
>JAJRVA010000258.1 GCA_024277485.1 Deltaproteobacteria bacterium
CGAACCGAGATAGAAGCATTTTTCAAAAAGCAGGATTTTTCTTCGGATATTCTCCTGTGGCCTCTTTTCGAGGGTCAGGTGATTACCGCCGGTGTAATGGGGATTATCCCCCGCTTCCGGTATGTACTGGTTACACCGGCGCTTCTGAAGACCATGAATCGGGACGAACTTGAAGCGGTCCTTGCCCATGAGATAGGTCATGTGAAAAAAAGACATCTCATGCTCTACATCCTGCTTTTCATCGGCTTCAGCCTGTTTTTCAGTGTGGCCGTGGAGCCGTTTCCCTATCTTGTCCTGGCGTCAGACTGGTTTTATTCCCTGGCGACTGTTCTTCATGTCGGCCCGGAGGTCCTGCTGACCGTTCTGGTGGCAGTGCCGGCCCTGCTCTTCATGCTGGTCTATTTTCGTTATATTTTCGGTTATTTTATCCGCAACTTCGAACGGCAGGCAGACCTACACGTGTTCAGAGTCCTTGGCGGGAGCGCATCACTTGTCAGTTCCTTTGAAAAGATTGCCCGTTTAAGCGGCAATATCCGGGACAGGAAAAGCTGGCATCATTTCGGCCTTGGAGAGAGAATTGCCTTTCTTGAGAAGTGTGAGCGGGACCGCGCATGGATCCGAAAACATGACCGCAAGGTACTGGCAAGCCTGGCTCTCTACCTTGTCATGATCGCGCTCAGCGTCGCTCTTCTGAACAGGATGGATTTTGAACAGCTGGCGGCCGGTTACGAACCCCGTTTTGTTGAAGCGGTCATCAGGCATAAACTGCACCAGGAGCCGGACAACGGACTCTGGTTTCTGCTTTTAGGCAACCTGATGCAGGAAAAAAAGATGGAGCGCAAGGCCCTTGAGGCATATGAGAAGGGCCTGCATCTCGAGCCTGTGAATGGTGATACATATAATAACCTGGCCTGGCTGCTCGTAACGGCCCAGGATGCCTCACTGCATGATCCTGCCAGGGCCTTGAGCCTGGCGCTGAAGGCGGCTGAGCTGAAGCCGGCAGGATATGTTTTTGATACCCTGGCCGTGGCGTACTGGGCGAACGGTATGGTCGAGGAGGCCGTATCAGCAGAAAACAAGGCCATGGAAGTTGATCCGGAAAACAGGAAATATTATCTCCAGCAGGGTTTCAGATTCCGGAAACAGCACTGGGGCCGTGATTTTCCGTAATCCTTTGCCCGGCGCCTGTCAGGCAGGTGCGGAAAATGACATGTGGCTGTCTTTCGGCAGCGGCATGATGACCTCCTTCATGCGTCCGGCAGCCTTGACAAGACTGCTGTCTGAACAGTCCAGAATAACGGCGTCAAGACCGGCCTCCACAAGCAGCGGCAGCATGCTCCGGTGGGCGGCGCTTTTTTTTGCCGGGGCCATCCCTGAAGTCCCGTTGCGCAGGGCTGCAATCGTTTTGACACCCTGGTCCAGGTCCTTGATCAGGCTGACGGTTTCTGCCGCTGTGCCGATATCAGGAAAGCCGCGGCTTATTTTCCAGGCCATTGGATCTGGACGGCAGGTGATAACCGGGTCAAGGTAGAGTCTGCCGGGCGGCAGGCCGATACGCATGGCCGTATCGATAACCTCGCATGCGAGGTGAAGCCTGTCTTCAATGCCGGATGGAACCAGCCCGGGCCTGACAAGCAGGACCACAAGATCAACGGCATGTTTTTTTGCCCTGGCAAGGTGCCCTGAGAGACCTGCCGGATCAGCAGTAACCGCATTAACGGTGATCCTGGAACTGTACTTTTCAAGGAGCCGGTCCATCGTGAGGACACCTGCGGACAGAAACAGGGGGACCTCGACAGCACCTGCCAGTGTCTCGACAACCCATGGGGTCAAGCCGCCCATGTCCCTGCCCGGACCCAGGTTGATGGACAGTGCCCCGGCTCCTGCATCAACCTCTTGCCGTGCCATGGCCGTCAACACGGGAGCGTTCTGTTCCCTGATGGTCCTGTGAACATGAGGGTTGAGCACATGCAGCCCCCCACCCACCAGCAGCAGTTCCTGGTTTTTTTCCTTGTGATGATAAGCACTGATGGGTTTTGGTAATGGTTTCACGGTCATTTTTTCCTCCCGGCGGCAGATGATTCATAATGGCCCGGGCACAAAAAAACCCGGACCGATTGACAATCGATCCGGGACATCCCTTTTATCCACAGATACGGTTGTGGTTTTCCCTGGTCCGCGGGGAAATCCAACAAGTATCCAGGCAGGTCTTCTGACTTTCCCGGTCATGCGGCAACCTTCCCGTTTTTTCCTGTTCGCCAGGAAATAGAACAGTGGCTTCAGTGCCGGTAACGTTTCTATTTACCTTGAAAGAGCGGGATCACAGCGGCGGGCCCGTCCCCGATTCACACGGGATTCCCTTTTCATCCGGATTACGGAACCTGAATGGTTTCTTATACCGGTCCTCTCCGGTACTGTCAAGGGAAATGTACCTTCTGTTGTGTGTTTCCCGGGCGTTGTGTACAGTATATGGTACCCTTGGAATGGTGCGGTGCCCGCAGCCGTTACATGATAAGTTCGGCCGGCTGGATACCATATGTCGAGGGATGCAGGGTTTCGACGATGGGCCTGTTGAAGGTTCCTGACTTGGTGTTCAGGATGCCGAGATTGATGAGTTCACCCTTGGCAAAGGAACCGTCACTGGCAGGCTTCAGTAACCGTACCCAGAGTTCTTTGCCAGGGCCTCCATTGTCTTCATACCTGGCAACCAGTCCCAGTTTTTCCTCTTCAAAACGAAGCAGGGTACCGATGGGATATACCCCTATCATATTGATGAAGACCTTGAGAAGAAGCGGGTCAAAATCTTGTCCTGATTTCTCCAGCATATATCCCAGGGCACGGTCCGGGCTGATTGCCTCGCTGCGGTAGACCCGCGGCGCCGTAATGGCGTCAAACACATCGGCAATGGTGATGATCCGCCCGAACAGGCTTATGGGTTTTTTCCTTGGAGTTTTGGGGTATCCGCTCATGTCATACTTGAGATGATGTTCAAAGGGAGGAAGTATCATGCTGACCTTTTTCTTCCTGGATGTTTTCAGCCGGATGATCCTGCGGACACTGTCAAGGGAATGCTTTTTGATGACCTGGAATTCCGATTCCGTTAACTTGCCGGGCTTGTTGAGTATGTTTTTGGGCACATCGATTTTTCCCAGGTCGTGAAACAGGGCGCACAGGCTGAGCGTCTCAAGGGATGACTTGGACAGTCCTATCTTGTGGCCGAGGTTCATGGCTATTATTGCCACGTTGAGTGAGTGGGTAAAGGTATAATCGTCATAATCACGAATAGTGCTCAGGCTCATGAAGACATGGTTGTCCTCGACAACCATGTCGATCATGTTCTGGACAAGTCGCATTGTTTTCTTGATGCTCACCTTTTTATTTGCCCCGATCTTCCGGACTATATCCTTGAGAGACAGGACCGCGTAGCCATAGGTCTGGACAGCATTTTTCTTTTTCTTGTTCCGGATATCCTCAGTCCTGTGCCGGGGGGATGAGCCGCTTTTGCCTGCATCGGTGCCTGCTGTATCTTTTTTCCCGGACCCGGCTTTTATTCCCCCTGCTTTGCCCGGCAGGCCGCCGCTTCCGGTCCCGGCACCCTTTTTGTCCTCCACTGCCGTAACCTGGGCGACCTTCGCGATTTCCACCCATGCTAAGCCGTGCTGGTCGAATTTGTGTTCCAGCCATTCAGCCGGCTCTTTCTGGGTCTGGGATTCATTCATCAGCCGGGCAAACAGGGTGACCTCGTTGAGAGGGGCATCCTGGATTGTCTCGTATAATCTCAATCCGTCAAGCTTTCGTTCTTTGAAATATTGGGACATTGCATTGACAAACGAGGCTGCATTCTTCCTGTAGGCGATTTTTTCTTCCTGCAGGTAAAAGCTGCCCTCGGTAAAGAAAAGGGTAACATCCTCATCTTCAAGGGTGAGCCGCCTGATGATGTCGACA